>JAYTIO010000777.1:0-2416 GCA_043731805.1 Pedosphaera sp.
AAGTCGGTGATGGGCTTGCGCGCGCCGTCGGCCAGGGTGCGGATGAAGTAGTTTGCCGGCCGCGTGGGGGCCTCGCGGCGGGTGATGAGTTGCGAGGCGTCGTCCTTCAGCAGGGCGACGACGGATTCGTGGCCGCCTTCGTCGGTCTGGTAGAGGCGCTCCGTGCGATGCGAGACGAGGTTGTAGGTGTCGAGGAACGGGCGGTCGCCGTCGGGCGACGCGCCGGCACCGATGAGGTAAAGGCTGCCTTCATGCACGCGCGCCACGCGGAAGCCGTTGGTCAGCGGGCGGAGCATCGGGGTGCCGGGGTCGCCGTAGCGGTCTTGCGCGGCGACATCCCAGAGCAGGCGGGATGGCTCGGCGGGGGCGTTGGGGTTGAGGAGCCAGGTGCGGTTCCAGCGGCGGCTGGCTTGATATTCGCGCACCAGCGCCACGTCGGGGCGCTCGGTCCAAGTCAGGGCTTGAAAGCGGTGCTCCAGTTGCTCCAGTTCGACGGGCGGACTGGTGAACGGCGCGTCGAGCATCTGGATGCGGTCGCGGTGCGCCACCTTCTTGCGCGGGTCGCCGCCATCAAGGGCCTCGACCCAGACGAGCGTGGCGGGATGGGTCGGCCGCCACTGGTAACTACGCGGGCCGGGGCGCACGCCGCCGATGGGGACTTCGTCGGCGAGCGGCAGGCTGGCGAGGGGGAACACGACTTTGCCGTCGAGGCCCAGCACTTCCACCGCGCGCGGGAACATGGCGGCTGGCAACTGGTAGGAATACGGCCGCTGGAGGCGGGCCACGAGGAGGAGTTGGCCGCTGGGCGAGGGATCAATGGTGGAGTAGATGGCGGGTGCGCCGATGGTTTTGGTGTCGCCGTTCTTGGCGTTGACGAGCGCGAGCTGGGAGGTGGCGTGGTAGTCGAAGAGTTCCTCGTGATACGGCGAGTCGAGCAGGTCTTGGAAGGTCCGGGCGGGGGCAACCTTGCCGTTGGTTTCCTGCACCAGCGGGCCAGCCGGCACGCGCGGCTCGATGGGGGGCTTGGGGCGGTTGGCGAGGATGGTCTGACAAAGGAGCGACTGGCTGTCGGGCATCCACTGGAACGGCTCGCCCAAGGCGGCGTTGATGCCGCCGCGCAGGCGACGGAGGGTGCCGCGCTTGCCGTCACCCACCCACAGCTCCACTTCGCGCGAGCCGTAGCGGAGGAAGGCGAATTGTTTTCCATCCGGCGACCACGCCGGCGGCGTGATGCGGGCACCGGGGGGAATGGTGATGGGTCGTTCCTTGCCTTCGGGGAGCGGATGCAAGGTAAGCTCGACGCAGCGCGCGGTGCGGTGCGGGCCGTTGTTGAGTGGGTTGATGCGCAGGCCGGCGAGGCGCAGGACGGGCTCGGCCAAGTCCGCGACGGGCGGGTGCCGCTCGGCGCGATAGATAATCATCGCATCGCGCTGGGGATTGAAATGCACCGTGGGCGCGGCGGGGGTGGAGAGCAGTTCGCCGATGGGCGCGGGGGCCTTCTGATAAGCGTCCTCAGCAACGAGCGGAGCGGGCGTAAGCGCACCCCACGCGAGCAGCAGTCCGAGGACTGTTGCGCGCCACGGAAGCGGGTTGCGGGAAGAACCGAGCATCTGGTCTGGGCTGAACGTAGCGCAAGTGTGACAAAGCGCGAGGGGCGGGGCAAGGGGAAGGATTGGGTTGAAGAGTGGAAGAGTTGAAGGGTGAAGAGGGAACAGCCCCTTCCACTCTTCAACGCTTTAACTCTTCAACCGCCGGTTTCACATCCGCTCCTGCACCAGCACCGAGAAGCTCCGCCCCAAGTGGTCGGGGTGCGCGAGGGTTTGGAACTGGCGCACGCGCTCGCCGTGCCATTCGCCGAAGACGGCGGCTTGCTGCATCGTGCGCTGGGCGAGGTTCGTGAGGAAGCGGCCTTGGCCCACCAGCTCCGTCGTGACCAGTCCGGTGCGCTCGCCCGCGTGGGTGATGGCGGCGAAGTTGACGTGGGCGGTGATGTCCTGCGTGCCGGGCGCGGCGAGGATGTCGTCCACCTGATGATGGTCGCGGTAGGCGCGCAGCGTGCCGTGGGGCTTGCTGGGGTTGATGACATCGCCGGTGGTGTGGCCGTAGTCGAAGGTCAGCAACTTGCCGTGGCGCAGGCTTTGGGCGGCGAGTTCCCACCAGAATTCCGCGAAGGGGGTGAGTTCGAGGATGAAGCCGTCGGGCAGCACGGGGGCGAGGCTGGCCCAGGAACTGGCGCGCAACGACGCGTCGAGATTGCTCAAGGCTGCGGACGGCTCCATGAGCGCCGCGACGTTCAGGTGCAACGCGGGCAATCGCGCCCAGATGAAGCGGTCCCCGACGGTGCGCACGCCCCACTCGAACCAGCGTTGCTCCGCCGCGCTCCACGCGACGCGGTGGACGGGGAAGGCGTCGAGCA
>JAYTIO010000778.1:0-2823 GCA_043731805.1 Pedosphaera sp.
GTAGCTGACGAAGTATTCGACGGCGTTCTTGGGGAAGAAGGATTTGAACTCGGCGTAGAGCTGGGCGGCGAGGGTCTTGTTGTGCGAGATGACGAGCGTGGGCCGCTGAATCTGCTGGATGACGTTCGCGATGGTGTAGGTCTTGCCCGAGCCGGTGACGCCGAGGAGGACTTGATGCTTCGCGCCCGCCTGCACGCCCGCCGTCAGCTTCTCGATGGCTTGCGGCTGATCGCCAGCGGGGGAGTAGGGTGCGGTGAGTTCGAACATCGGTGCGGACGTTAGGAACGGAAAACCACCGTGTCAAACGACGCGCCGATAGCCGCGCGAGCTGCCTGTAGCGGCGGTCTGTGACCGCCGAGCTTTGGAGGAAGGGAGGAGACCAAACTCGGCGCTCACAGAGCGCTGCTACAGCACCCTGGCCCGCAACTCCGCCACGAGCTTGTCCACGGCACCAATGAGGGCGTCGGCGCGGAAGGGTTTGGGGAGAAAGAGGTCGGGCTTGATGGGGTTGCGCGCGAGCACTTCGGGCTTCGCGGTGCCGCTGAGGAGGAGGGTCTTGAGCAACGGCACTTTCGCCCGCACTTGGTTGATGAGGTCGAGCCCGTTGATGTCCCCGATGTCGAAGTCCGTCACGAGCACAGCCGGAGGCGGGTCGGCGGCGAGCAACGCGTCGCGGGCGGGCAAGCCCTGATGGAACAGCCGCGTGTCGTAGCCGGCGGAGGCGATGAGCTGGTGGGTGATTTCGCCGAGCAGCTCATTGTCATCCACGATGAACACGAGCGTTCCCTTGGGCGGGGCGGGAGACGGCGGCGAGATGGTGTTCATCAGTGGGCGGACGATTTAGTCAGGACAGTAAGGAGGGGGCGACAGGCTGTCAAAGGTCCACGGCTCAGGATTTTCCGGAGGCGTGACCGCATCGTGCGATTCGCCCTCGCCCAAATGAGTGGCCCGTGCATAATCGGCGCGTCCTGCTGATGAACCTCTCTCGCGACAAGGCAAACCACCCCAGACTGGCCGTGCCGGTTTACGCGCGCCTCTTCTGGCTGGCCGTCGGCCTGATGGTTTGGACCGGTCACGCTGCTGAGTCATCGAGTGACTTGCGGAGGAAGCTGCTCGCGGGCGAACTCATCGCTTTCGCCGCCAACCAGTCTGAGGCGGAACGCACGTTGCCCGCCGGTTGGCTCGCCGACGCCGCGCGCAAGGGTGCGGCGGTCAACCTGAGTCGCGCCGTCATCACCGAACCGCTGGACCTGCGCCACGCCGCCGTGACCAACCGCTTCCGACTGCACCAATGTCTGGTCAAGGCCGTCGCCGACTGTTCCTTCGCCGTCTTCGAACAGGGTTTTGATTTCAGCGACAGCCAGTTCGCGGCGGATGCGGACTTCACCGGGGTGCTGGCGCGGCGTGCGGCGCTGCTACGCGGGACGGCTTTTTCCGGCCTGGCGGTGTTCACGGACGCCACGGCGGAAGACGTGTTCCTCGCGCAAGGCGCGGCGTTTCTCGGCAAGGAAGCCAAGTTCAACCGCGCCTCGTTTCTCAAGGCGGCGAGCTTTGGCCCCACGCAGGGGCAGCCGGCTGCGTCGTTCAGCGGGAACATCACTTTCGAGGCGGCGCGCTTTGCGGGCGCGGTGGAGTTCAATCGCGTGCGCTTTGGCCACGCGACCAGCCAGACGGTGTTCAAGGAGGTCCGCTGCGAACGCGCCGCCACCTTCCGCGGTGCGGAGTTTCGTGGGACGAGCACGTTTGGCAGAGCGGTCCTGCTTGGCAGCGTGGGGTTCGGGCCGGAGGGCGAAGGCCCGGGTGCGGTGCCGCCCGCGCGCTTCTTGGGCGCGGCGGACTTCGCGAGCACGCAGTTCGGCGGCGAGGCGGATTTCGCGCAGGTGCAGTTCCTCCGCCCCGCACCGGTGAGCTTCGATGGCTGTGCCTTCAAGGACCACGCGAGGTTCGGGCAGGCGAAGTTCACCGGCGGCGCGCTGTTCTCGCAGGCGAAGTTCAGCGCGCTGGCGGACTTCGAGAGCGCCCGTTTCCACGGGACGGAGGAAGGCGCGGCGGCGAGCTTTCAGGACAGCGAGATCGCGGGCCGGGCGAATTTCGTGAGCGGGCAGTTCGCCGGCACGGCGGACTTTCGCAACACGCGCTTCGGCGGCGAGGCGGCCTTCAACGGCGTTGCCTTCGCGGCGGAGGCGCTCTTCACCTACACGAAGTTCGACCGCACGGTGTCCTTCGCCGAGTTGCGCGGCGCGAAGCTGCCCGGCGCGACCTTCGCGGACGCGACGCTCTTCACCGGCGCTCAGTTCGCCTCCGACGCCTTCTTCGAAGGCGTGAAGTTCACGGCGACCAACGCGCCGGTGTCCTTCTCCGCAGTGGTCTTCGGCGGCGAGACGGCCTTTGACCGGGTGCAGTTCGCGGGCGACGCGAACTTCGTGCGGGCGCAATTCAACTCGGCGGCGTCGTTTGCCGGGGCGGCCTTCCAGAGCCGGGAGCAGCCCGCGCAGTTCAACTCCATCAAGGCCGGGAAGACGCTGGTCTTCACGGGGGTGCGGTTTGCGGGCGACCTCGACTTCGGCTCGGCGGAGGCGGTGGGGCCGGTGCAGTTCGACGGCGTGGTCTTCGAGGGCAAGGCGGACTTCAACGCGATGCACGTGCAGCGCCACGCGGTCTTCGGCCCCATCGGGACCAACGCGCCGACGCGGTTCAAGCAGACGGCGGATTTCATCGCGTCGCACATCGGCGGGCAGCTCGACCTCGCGGCGGCGCGTTTCGACGGCGACGCGCAGTTCCGCGGCGCGACCTTTCAGCGCGGCCTGCTCTTGAGCTGGCGGC
>JAYTIO010000779.1:0-8927 GCA_043731805.1 Pedosphaera sp.
TCTATATTTGGCTGCGGCAGGTAACGGGCCAACAACTCGCGCTGACGCACCGACAGCACCTCGCCACCAAGCAGCGCGACGTCCGACGCGAACTTTCCCTCTTCAACGGGCCGATCCCCCAGGCCTCGTCGACGGCGCTGGCCGCGCAACTCATGGCACACGATCCGCGTCCGAGTGAAGCCGCCATGCAGGCCGAGCGGGCCATCCTCGTCCTGCGCGAAGTTGCCGCCGGTTTCGAGCGGCCCGCGATTCTCTTCTCCGGCGGCAAAGACTCCATCTGCATCCTGCGCCTCGCGGAGAAGGCCTTCCGCCCCTCCGACATTCCGATGCCGTTCCTCAACGTCGAGACCGGCCACGAGTTCCCCGAGCTGATTGAGTTCCGCGACCGCCGCGCCAAGCAGCTCGGCGCGAAGCTCATCGTCCGCACCGTGGACGACGCCTTCGCCCGGGGCCTCGCCACGCCCACGCCCGGCCAAATCAGCCGCAACCAGCTTCAGATACCCGTGCTGCTCGGCGCGATTGAGGAGTTCCGCTTCGACTGCTGCATCGGCGGTGCACGGCGCGACGAGGAGAAGGCCCGCGCCAAGGAACGCTTCTTCAGCTTCCGCGACGCCTTCGGCCAGTGGGACCCGAAAAACCAGCGCCCTGAGATCTGGAACCTCTACAACGCCCGACTCAACCCCGGCGAAAACATGCGCGTCTTCCCGCTCTCGAACTGGACCGAGATGGACGTGTGGGAATACATCCAGCGCGAGAAGCTGGAAGTGCCGAACATCTACTTCAGCCACACTCGCGAATGCTTCCGGCGCGGCGGCCAGTGGCTCCCCGTCCCCACCCCGCACACCGACGCCACGCGGCCCGACCCCTACGCCGGCGCGCGTCCGACCGTGAAAGAACCGCTCAAGACGCTGGTCTGCCGCGTCCGCACCATCGCGGACATGATCAGCACCGGCATGATTGAGAGTCCGGCGGAGAGCGTGGCCGACATCATCGGCGAAGTTGCCGCCGCCCGCGTCACCGAGCGCGGCACCCGCGCCGACGACAAGGCCAGCGAAGCCGCGATGGAGGACCGGAAGAAGGCGGGGTATTTCTGAGCCTCTATTTCACTCTCACCAACAAACACACAGCAGTTCCAGCTCAACTATGAAAACCATCTTAGCCCTCACCTTCGCCGCCGCGCTCGCCGCCGCCGCCGCCGAGCCCGATTATTACGGCCGCACCATCTTCGCCGATGACTTCTCCGGTGCCGGCTTCGGCCCGCGCTGGGGCCACTACAAGAGCAGCAGCGTCGTGAAGGACGGCGTGCTCGTTGGCATCAACGCGCCGACCTCCGACCACTCCGCCGTGGACAACATCAAGTTTTCCGGCGAACGCGACCTCGAGGTGGCGGTGAAATTCCGTTTCACCAGCGACAAGGCCAAGAGCTTCAACGTGTGGTTCGACGACAAGGACTACAAAGGCTCGCACGCCGGCCACATCTGCCAGGCCAGCATCAGCCCCACCGGCGTGAACCTCTCCGATGCCAAGACCGGCGGCTTCGACCTCACTGGCGGCCTCTACGACCGGAAGAAGGCCAATCAGCTCACGGATGCGGAGAAGAAAATGCTCGCTGCCAAAGCCAAGCGAGTTCCCACCACCGTGAGCCTGCAAGACTGGCACACCTTGATCGTGCGGACCAAAGGCGCGGAGTTGAGCGTGCTCATTGATGGTAAGCTGGTCGGCACCTTCGAGTCCGTAGGCATCAGCCACGCGACCAAGTCGCTCGTCAGTCTTACGACTAACCCGGTGGACGTTCACTATGACGACTTCAGCCTCAAAGGCATCGGGGCCGCGCCGGCAACCGCGAAGAAGTAGTCGCGTCGGGCAATGAATCCTCTCCCCAATGAATGTGCAAATCTCGCGACCCACGCTCGCCTTCGTTGCTGTTTCACTGCTCGTGCTGCTCGCTCCACTACGCGCGGCGGAACACGCAATTCGCCCCGGTGATTCGCCGCAGGTCGCGCTCGACCGCGCCGCGCCGGGCGACCGGTTGGTCTTTCTGCCGGGGTTGCACCAGCACGGTTTGGGGAAGCATCGCGCGATGCTTTACGTGGACAAGCCGGTGGAAATCGAGCTGAAGGAAGGCGCGACGCTCAAGCTCGCGGCCGGTGCGTGCCAGCGCGAGAAGACCGGCGAAATCACCACGGACCAGGACGCCGGCAAAAAACTCGACGACCTCGAAATCAGCGGCGAGTTCGACTTGGGCGCGTCGCCCCAGCAAGGCCCGGAACTCTACGGAGCCACGGTCTTCACGCTCGTCATTGACGGCGCGGGCACGGATGGCCAACCCGACACGTTTGCGTGGGGCGCCGGCAAACTTTTTGACACGCCCCATAAAGGCGTTCCCATCACCGGCGACTGGCAGGCTTTGAGCCACGGCGTGAAAGTGCGCTTTCGCAATCGCACCGGCCACAGCGTGCGCAGCCTGTGGTTCGTGAGCTACGGTGGGAAGGAAGCCTACGGCATCCGCATCGGCCACGGGCGACAGCCGGATTACATCGAGAACGTCCGCGTCTTCGGCAAAGGCACGATTGACCTGAACGCCTCGCACAACGCGCTGCCCAGCGGCCTGGTGAAAAACATCAACGCCTGCGTGCTCATCCACGGCCGCGTGCGCAAAGTGGTTGTCGAGGACATCACCATGACCGACACGATGCGCTCGGTGATGTGTTACGGCGAACACACCGGCGCGTTTTTGCCCGGCGGAAAAGTCGGCCCCGGCGAATCGTTCGATGCCGAGGACATCACCATCCAGCGCACGCGCACCATCAATCCGAAGGGCAGCGGCTACCTGCTCGGCCACCCGTCCTTTCGCGGCCAGCTCCGCAACGTCCGTTGCAACTTCAATCATATGGAGACCGCGCTGACCGCCATCGAGCCGAACTTCAACCTCGATGGCTACGAAGTCATCGGCAACGTCATCAAGAGCGACGGCCAGGCCATCCACTGCTGGCGACACTCCAAGAACGGCGTCATCGCCGACAACCAGCGCATCGCCGACCCCACTGGTAAACCCGTCGTCGTGGTGAACGCGCCGCGCGGCTGGCAAAATCCTGAGCCGCCCGTGCAACGAAACAACCGGAACCAACTCGGCGAGAAGAAGCCCTAAACGCCTCGCACCATGAACCGCCGTCACTTCCTCCACACCACTCTCGTCGCTTCACTCGCCGCCTCTGTGCGCGCTGCGGACAAGCGCCCCGCGCGCCTGCTGCTCCGCTCGTCGTGGCAGACCGTGAACATCGGCGACATTGCGCACACGCCGGGCGTGCTCGCGCTCATCGAGAAGCACCTGCCCGGCGTCGAGGTCCGCCTGTGGCCGAGCAAGGTGGACAACGGCGTCGATGAAATGCTCCTCGCGCGCTTCCCGAAACTGCGCCTCGTCAAAGGCCCCGAGGCGCTCAAGGCCGCGTTCGCCGAGTGCGACTTCCTGCTGCACGGCTCCGGGCCGTCGCTCGTGGCGCAGAACGATGTCGCGCGCTGGAGCAAGGAAACCGGCAAGCCTTACGGCGTCTATGGCATTACGATGTCGCTGCAAGGTTCCGCGTCCACCACGCCGGCATCGGACAAGGCGATTGCCGCGACGGTCGCGGTCTTGAGCGGCGCGAAGTTCGCCTACTTTCGCGACTCGAAGTCGCTGGAGCTGGCGAAGCAGCGCGGTTGCACCTGCCCGCTCATGGAGTTTGGCCCGGACGGTGCGTTCGGCACGGACTTGCGCGATGACGCGAAGGCGACGGCTTTTCTCAAGTCGAACGGTTTGGAAGACGGGCAGTTTCTTTGCTGCATCCCGCGCCTGCGCTTCACGCCCTACTGGACAATTCCCAGCAAGAACGCCGCGTTCGACGAGAAGAAGCACGCGCGGAACGAGGCGTTGAAGGAGCAGGACCACGCGCCGCATCGACAGGCCATCATCGAGGTGCTGCGCCAGACGAAGCTCAAGGTGCTCATTTGTCCCGAGGACCAGACGCAGATGGCCGTGGGCAAGGAACTACTCTACGACCCGCTCCCCGCCGACGTGAAGCCGCGCGCCGTCTGGCGGCCCGATTACTGGCTCACCGGCGAGGCCATCTCGACCTACGTGCGCAGCGCGGGACTCTTCGGCAACGAGATGCACTCGCCCATCATGTGCGTGGGCAACGGCATTCCCGCCATCGTCTGCCGTTGGGCTGAGCAGACGAGCAAGGGAATCATGTGGCGCGACATCGGCCTCGGCGACTGGCTTTTCGACTTCGACCAGGAAGAAGACCGCGCGAAGCTCGTCCCCGCAGTGCTGGCGATGGCGAAGGACCCCGCCGCCGCGAAGGCCAAGGCCGCGAAGGCGCGCGAGTTTGTGATGAACAAATTTGCCGCGAGCATGGCCGTGGTGAAGCAGCATTTGCCCACTTGATTCGATACATTCAGTCGCAGCACACAACCAAACCAACCTATGAAAATTGCCACGCACATCTTCGCCGGCCTGTTCGGCCTCCTCTTCCTCGCCGGCGGACTGTTCTTCTTCTTTGGCACGATGCCGCCGGGGCCGCCGGAGGATTCGCTGCCGGGCAAGTTCATGGCCGCGTTCGCCCCGACGGGCTACATGGCGTTCGTGAAGGTCTGCGAAATCATTGGCGGCGCACTCGTCATCGTGCCGAAGACGCGCAACCTCGGCCTGCTCATCCTCGGCCCCATCGTCATCAACATCCTGTGCTTCCACGGCTTCGTGATTAAGGGCGGCTGGAGCGGCGCGCACGGGTTCATCACCATGGCCGCGTTGTTCCTGCTTTGGGCGGAGCGCAAGGCTTTCGCCGGGCTCGTGAACCGCAAGGGCGACGCGGCATGAACATTCTGGCCCGAGTTGTTTCTCTCTCGCTTCTCGCTTGCAGTTGCCTCTGCGCTCAAGCCCAACCCACCGGCGTGCTCATTTACGGCGCGACGCCTGGCGGCATCGCGGCAGCGGTGGCAGCAGCGAAGAGTGGGCAGAGGGTCACGCTCGTGGAGCCGACCGCGCGCATCGGCGGGTTGGTGACGAGCGGGTTGTCGCACGTAGGCTTTTGCGCGCTGCGGCTGGAGCCGATTTGGATGTCGCTCGGGCAGGCTGCGGGGCACGCGGCAGCACGGGCAATCAAAGGCAATATGGCTGTGCAACAAGTGAACGTGCCGTCGCTTCAGCGTCGTTTGCTCGCAGACAGCTCGGCGTTGATTTACGTGAGCGACGTGTTGCCCGGCCACGCGGACTTCACAGCGGTGCAATGGTGGGGCGCGCCCGGCGGGCTGCACGGGTTGCACCCGATGCCCGCGAAACCCGGCCAGCGCGGGAAGAACATCCACGGCCAATACTTCGAGGCCAACCCCGGGCACACGGTGGATTTGAACCAACCTATCGACGCCACGCTGGCCGAGCGCTGGCGCAAGCTGGCCGGCGAACTAGGCCTCGCAAGCGCGCGGCTTCCGGCTGCTGACGGCAAGGCTATACGCGGGGATTTCCTTCGCGCCGTCGCCCTGTTACAACCCTGACATGAACGACGAGTTCAAAACACTCGCAGACACGCTCTTCTGGGAAAAGATTGAGCGTGCCCGCAAGATTTCTCCAGAGGACCGGATGAAAGCCGGGCCGGAGCTGTTCGATTACGCCTGCGCCATCACGATGAATGCGTTGCGCGAGCGGATCCCCGGCGCGACCGAGGCGGAGCTCCTGGAAACGGTCCGCGAACGCATCGCCATCAAACGCCGACTGGAAGAGGCCTTCCGGTGATGCCGGCTCCGACCATTACGCGGCAGGTGGTTGCCGCCCTGAACCAGGCGGGCATTTCCCATATGCTCGTGGGCCCGTTCGCCCGCAACTACTACGCCGAGCCGCGCTCGACAAAACCGCTCTGACCGCCTCCATTTCCATGCCCCACACGCACCCCATTGAACTCCTCCGCTTCAACACCTGCGGCTCCGTGGACGACGGCAAGTCCACGCTCATCGGCCGGCTGCTCTACGATTCCAAGTCCATCATGGAGGACCAGATGGAGGCGCTCGAACGCAGCGCCGACATCACGGGCGGCGGACAAATCAATCTGGCGAACCTCACCGACGGCCTGCGCGCCGAGCGCGAGCAGGGCATCACGATTGACGTGGCCTACCGCTACTTCGCCACGCCACGCCGCAAGTTCATTGTCGCGGACACGCCCGGGCACGTGCAATACACGCGCAACATGGTCACGGGCGCGAGCACGGCAAACCTCTCCATCGTGCTGGTGGACGCGCGGCTCGGGGTCATCGAGCAGACGCGGCGGCACACTTACCTCGCGGCGCTGCTGGGGATTCCGCACCTCGTCATCGCGGTGAACAAGATGGACCTCGTGGACTGGAGCGAAGACCGCTTTCTGGAAATCCGCGACGAAATCGAGGCCTTCCTGCCCAAGCTCGACGCGTTCAAGGACGTGAAGTTCATCCCCCTCAGCGCGCTCAACGGCGACAATGTCGTCGAGCCGTCGAAGCACATGCCGTGGTATGGCGGGCCGGCGCTGCTCGCGCATCTGGAGACGGTCCACATCGCGAGCGACTGGAGCCTCACCGGCCTGCGTTTCCCCGTGCAATGGGTGAACCGCCCGAACAATCCGACCGACAAAACCCTGCACGACTTCCGCGGCCTCAGCGGGCAACTCGCCGGCGGCATCGTGAAGGTCGGGCAGAAGGTGATGGTCCTGCCCAGCGGCACGAAAAGCACGGTGAAGGAAATCTGGACCTACGACGGCCCGCTGGCGGAGGCGTTCTGCCCGCAGTCGGTCACGCTGGTGCTGGAGCACGACCTCGACGTGAGCCGCGGCGACATGCTCATCGGCCTGGACCATTTGCCGGGCATGGCCAGCGAGGTGACCGGGCGCGTCTGCTGGATGAACCCGCGCCCGCTCCAGCGCGGCAAGAAATACTTCCTTAAGCACGCGACGCAGACCGTGCAGGCCGTGGTCACACACCTCGACAGCCGCATCAACATCCAGACCTTCGACCCCGAGCCGGAGCCGGCGGAGCTGGGGTTGAATGACATCGGCGAAGTCCGCCTCCGCACCGCGAAGCCGCTGGTGTTCGACGCCTACAGCAGCAACCGCCTCACCGGTTCGTTCATCCTGATCGAGCAGGGCACGAACGCGACCGTCGCCGCGGGCATGCTGTATCCGCCCACCGAGTTGGTGAAGCCGGAGTATAACGACTTCGCGATTTGAAGTTAGCGCGGTGCTGGGGAGCGTTGAAACTCCGGCACCGCTGCGGCGACGAACTCCTTCACGCGGGCGAAGGTCTGGTCCTCGTCGCCGGGTGCGCACTGGGCGAAGCAGGCCACGTAGGCCCAGCGTTGCAGGGTGCCGGTCTTCAACAACTCCTCCGCCATCCAACGCAGCCGCTCGGAGCGATGCGCTGTGAGCGCGCCGTCGGCCACGAACCAATACACGTAGATAGCGCGCACGGGGACGCGCTGGCCGTCGGCGGTGGTAAAGACTTTGCTGGCGGTGAGCTTGAGCGCGGGCACCTCGTGCGGCGGCGGCTGCGCGACGGGCAGCCGCACTTCCTCGGTCTGCTCGATGAGCCAGCCCTGACCGGTGAGGCAGTATTGCGGCTGGTGGATGCTCGTGCGGTCGCGGCCCATCAAGACGACTTGCAGCAAGAGCGGCGCGCCGTTGGTCGCGGTGTAGAGCCGCTTGCCGATGGAGGTGTCAGCGGGGAGCGCGCTTAACTCCACTTCCGCCGGCGGCACTTCCTGCGAAGTCATCCCGGCGACTTGCTCCGGCAGCGCGATGCGCCAGCGGGCGGAACCCGGCACCGGCTCCGCGAGCACGCCGGGGCGACCGAGGGTTTGCCGCGTCTGGAGTTGGTAAATCGCGCCGCCAGCCACGGCCATGAGGAGCAGCGCGGCGATGAGCGCCGGGCCAACCAGCGGCGGGGTCGGCTGGCCGACCGGCCGGTCGGCCCTACCGAGGGTCACGGGCGGGGCGGCCTTCTCCCGCATCAGCCAGCCCGCCAGAAACATCAGCCCGATGGCGACCGCGAAGGTGACGTAGCCGAGGTTCGTCTCCGCCGCCGCGCCGGTTTGGTGGCCGAACGCCTCGGCGAGGATGATGACCGTGGTGATGCGCGCCACGTTGCCCGCCACGGCCAGCGGCGCGGCCAGCGCGATCATCACGCCGCGTTTCCACGGCGCGCGGAACGCCACGTAGCCGTAAATCGTCGTCACCGCCAGCAGCGAGGTGAGGCTGCGGATGCCGCTGCACGCGGGGGCGACGTCGTAGTTGAAGGTGCGCGCGGTGTTGAAGATGGCCGTGCCGTCGCGCAGCACGTCGAGGCCGAGGAGGTTGTGGCCGAGGCCGACGGAGAGCTGCGTCACGAGCAGGCGCAGTTGGAACAAGAGCCCTTCGCCCAACGCCTCCAGCGGCACGCAGAAGCCCAGCAGCAGGAACGGAAAGAATGTCTTCCGCAGCCACCCCGGCCCCCACACGAGGCCGACGAGGCACCAAACCCCGCCGGCCAGCGCCACCATCGAGACGCGCGGTTGTTGCACCGTGAAGGCGACGACGTGCAGCACGAGGGCGAGCGCCACGCCGGCCAACGCGGGCAGCCAACGCCGCGTGGGCGTGGCGAGGAGTTCCTCGCGTCGCAGCCAGAGCAGCACCAGCACGACGACCGGCACGAGCTTGCCGTGCTCCGCCTCCAGCGCCTCGGCGCTCCACGCCCCCCACATCCACGCGAAGAGCGAGGGCTGGTCGGTGAAGTTGAACGAGCAGTGGCCGAGGAAGTGGAACAGCACGGCCCACGCGCCGAGCAGGGTGAAGAACAGTGGCTTGTCCGGCAGCCACGCCCAGCACGCGCGGAACTCCACGAGGAATTCCTCGGCGAGCGTGGGCGCGGGCGAAGTCGGTTCTGCCATGCCAGCGAGT
>JAYTIO010000780.1:0-7112 GCA_043731805.1 Pedosphaera sp.
AGGTAGGAGCAACCGCCGCCGTCCGGGCCGGCCTTGCCGGGGTGACGGTAGAAGGTCATCTCCGTCACGCCGGGCACGCAGACGCCGAGGCCCCAGTCGCGGACGTCCACGTAGGCGGCCCAGTGCTCCGTGAGGCCGTTGGCGTATTGGTTGGGCGGTTGGTAAGCGGGCACCCGCCGCGTCAGCGCGCCACCGGTCCACGGCGCATCGCCCTTGTAGTAGACCAGATTCGTCAGCGCGAAGTCCGCGAAGACGGCGGGCAGCTCTTGGTGTGCGGGCGGATGCTTCGTCGCGCCGCTGTAAGTCATGCGGAAGCGCAGGTGCGCCATGCGGTTGGTCAACACGAGCCACTCCTCCATCACCACCTCCGGCAAGTCCGCGCCCGTGGCCCAATGCTTCGGCAGCGTCTTCGCGTAGAGCGTGGTCGCGGTGTTCGTGAAGGTCAGCGTGCGCGCCGGCTCGCCGCGCCAGCCGCCGCCCTGCACGGGATTCCAACGCCACGGCTGGCCATTCCAGTCCGAGCCGTCCTTCGCGCCGTAGTAAGACTGCTGGATGAACCGCCCCTTGTCGTGATGGTTCAGCAAGTTCCTTCCCGTCGCGCTCTCGCCGAAGTAGCCGATGCTCGCCCCCGCCGCCCGGTCCACGCCGAGGCGCACTTGGCCGTCGTCGAGGTAGAGCCAGTCAGCGGCGGGGGCCGCAAACGCGAGCCAAAGCAACGTAGCCGCCGAGGTCAGGAGGCGGAGCACTGCCCAATTGCGGCAACAAGCTTCGTTCACGGGCTGAAGCTGAACCAAAAGCGACCGGCACTGAAGTAGGAATTCTCTACCCAACAGTCCTCACTGTGCTAAGCCTGCGGCCAAGCAAATGGAACCAAACACCATGCACCTCATGCGACTTCTCCGCTCGACCCTCGCCCTCTGCTTCCTGGCCGGGGCCATTCATCTGCACGCGGCCACCTACCAGTTCCCCGAACTCGTCCGGGTCGTTGGTGCGGACAACAAGCACATCGTCGGCGCGGTGAAGAGCGAAACAGGCGAGAGCCTCGGCGTCCTCAACCTGAAGACTGGCCAGACCCTGACCTACGCCAAGGCCAGCATCCGAACCTTGGGCCGGCGGCTGTCAGACCGTGAAGCCGCCCAAGCCTGTGGTTCCGCTCGGCTGCTGGCTTGGAAAATCCAGCAAGTGCTTCCCCAGAACCAAATCGTGGGCAAAGTCGCCTCCCTCGACCAAGGCACCATCTACACCACGCTCAACTCCAAAATGGGCATCTCCAAGGACGAGGCCCTGAACGTCTATCGCGTGAGCAAGGAGATTCGCGACCCCGACACGGGGCAGGTTTTGGACCGCGAACGACGGAAGATTGCCAAGCTCGTCGTCACCGAAGTGGGCGAGCGCGTCGTGAAGGCCAAGACCGCTGACGACTTGGAAATCGAGATTCGCGTGGGCGATGAAGTGGAGCCGGTGAAGCAAAGCCGGGCCGTTGCCATTCTTCCTGCAACGGACCTGGCGGGTAACGTGCGAGCATCTGGCAAGCGGTTCAGCGAGGAGTTGGTGAGTTCCCTGACCGAGCTGGGCGTGGCTGTCGTGGAGCGCAGCCAGTTGGACCGGGTTCGTGGCGAACTGGCCTTGCAGCAAGGGGCGGGATTTGACGGGGACACCGCGCGCCAGGTGGGCAAGCTGGTGGGAGCCTTCGCCGTGCTCAGCGGCACCATCAGCGACGACTGGGTGACGACTCAGAACACGCTGCTCCGCCTTGTGAAAGTGGAGACGGGAGAAGTGATTTTTGGAGCCGCGCTCACATCGCAAACGTCTCCTTCTCCAATCATCTCCTCAGCACCGGTGCCAACCGCAGCCCCGAAAGCCACGCCGAAGCCACCCGTGCAGACGGCTAAAAATACAACCCCGCCACCGCCTACACCGTCCGCGAAGAAAGGCGTGAAACAGCCTGCCATTGCACCAGTCACCCAAGCTCGGGTTTTGTCCGGAACTGAGAGTGTAGTTGCGTGGGGCCTGAACGATGCGGGCCAATGCAACGTGCCTTCAACGCTAGGTAGTGTGGTCGCGATTGCGGCTGGGCGCGGTCATAGTATGGCCTTGCGTCAGAATGGAACAGTGGTTGCATGGGGCGACAACGCCAAAGGCCAAGCCGCTGTGCCGGCAGGGTTAACAGACACGGTTGCTATTGCAGCGGGCTATCTTCACTCCGTGGCGCTTCTCCGGGACGGAACCGTTATCGGCTGGGGAGACAATGCTGCTGGTCAACTCACCGTCCCACCTGCGGTCCAAGGCCAGGTTGCTGCTATTTCAGCAGGCCATTCATTCACCACTGCATTGACCAAAAATGGAACTGTGGTCGCCTGGGGGAATAGCAGTGCGCCAGCGGGTCTGTCCTCAGTCATCAGGATCGCGTCTGGTTCCCATCATTCCCTCGCGATTAAGGACAACGGCACGTTGGTGGCTTGGGGCGCGAACGGAAACGGGCAGAGTAGGATTCCTGCTGCGGTTTCTACCGTTCGGGCCATAGCAGGGGGGTGGGAGCAGTCCGCTGTTATTCGCGCTGATGGGACAATCTTTGCCTGGGGATACGACGGCTACGGCGCAATCAGAAAGGCACCAGCCGGCGCGATTGGCGCGGTTGCAATTTCGGCAGGCGAATCCCACATGGCTGCCTTGAAAAACAACGGGGTGGTCGTCGTTTGGGGCGACAACGGACACGGGGCGCTGAATGTGCCCGAAGGTCTCACAGGCGTTGTCCGCGTAACCTCTGGAGCTTTCCATGTGCTCACGCTTCGCTCCTCGACCAGCACAGCCGCTGGCAGATAGTGACTGCCAACCCGTGAATCCACAATTGAGCCGCGTCCGGTATCAGTGCTTAACTGCGCTCGGCCACCTTAATTGCAAGAAGCGGTTGGCAGAATTTCGAGGCCACTGACATACCGCGTCCGATTTACTCCAGGCAGCCGCAGTTTCAATCGGAGAGGCCGCCCACGATTGTGGCAAGAAAAACCAAATCAATAAGGGCAACCAGGTCAAAATGAGTTTGCAGCGGCGACAGAAAGCAAGGGTAGGCCTAGCGAGCGGTGGAGTTGACAGGGAAAATCGCAAACGAGCGTCGAGTGCGAAATCCACTTTGGCAGGCTTGTCCATGCGGCGGCCACCGCCGCGCTGTGGTTGAGCCTTAGGTGAAACTTTCCCTCTGATTTGCCGTCGTCCTTTTCTCAACAGGTCGAGTTTTTTCATACTCTAGTGTTGAACGGTTTCCTTTAAAATGTCGAAGGAAACCGGCCGCTTTTTTGAGATTTAATTCAGCAATTAGTAAAAATCACGCTGTTCTCCATGTGAAACAGCGAAGGGTCTGATGCGGGTTAGAATTCCCAGTGGGAAGGCAAGTTCACTTCACCTTCGCCCGCAACGCTGCTGACTGGAACACATCCCCGTTCACCACATGCTGCGGCTTCTTGCCGTTCATCAAGTCCACGATGGCCCGCGCGGCAACGGAGCTCAACCAGCCAGCTTCCGGATGATGCTTCGGGCCAGGAACTCCTTGATTTCCCGATGGCGCGGCACGGGCTGGCAGACTTTGGTGGTCGGGTGCTGATACCAGTCGTGCTTTCCGCCGTGCCGGATGAACACACAGCCTTGGTCCTCCAGCTTGCGGATGAGGTCGAGCCGCTTCATGCCACGGCCAGTTCCGCTCGCCGACGCGCGTGGGGAATCTTGCCGCTGGTCACGTCCTCGTAAATGTCCCGCAGGTGGGCTTCGAGGTCGGCCAGACTTTCACCTTGGGTGACGTAATCCGGCAGTTCTTCCAGATAGCCGAGCCACATCTCGCCGTCCTGCCAATAGACGTATCCGGTGTTTTTCATGGCTTCACTAAAGCCTATTTCAACGTCGCCCGCAACGCTGGCGACTGGAACACATCCCCGTTCACCACATGCGTCGGCCGCTTGCCGTTCATCAAGTCCACGATGGCCTGCGCGGCGGCAAGGCTCACGCGCTCGCCGGTCTCGCGGCCGTTGAAGGCCTGGTGCGGCGTGAGCAGCACGTTCGGGCAGCGGCGCAGCGGGTGGTCGTTGGGCAACGGTTCGGTGGTGAAGGCGTCCACCGCCGCGCCGGCGATGGTCTTCTGCTCCAGCGCGCGGACCAGCGCGGCCTCATCCACGAGCGCGCCGCGCGCGGTGTTGATGAGGTAGCTGTTGGGTTTCATCTTCTTGAACTGCGCCTCGCCGATGAGGCCGCGGTTCTGCGGCGTGAGCGCGCAGTTGAGGGAGACGAAATCGCTCTGCGCCAGCAGCTCGTCGAGGGAGACGAACTTCACCCCGAGCGCCTCCGCGTGCGGGTTCGGCGCGATGTCGTGGCCGAGGATTCTCATGTTGAAGCCCGCCGCGCGCTTCGCCACGGCCTGCCCGATGCGTCCGCAGCCGATGATGCCCAGCGTCTTGTTCGACACGTCGTGGCCCCACGCAACGGACCAGCGGTTGTCGCGCATGACGACGTGGCCCTCGTGCACCCGGCGCGCGAGCGCGAAGAGCAGCGCCCAGGTGTAATCCGCCACCGCCCCGTCGAGCATGCCCGGCGTGAAGGCGACGACGATGCCCAGCCGCGTGGCCGTCGGGATGTCAATCGAGTCGTAGCCCACGCCCCAACGCGAGAGGCACTTGATGCCGGCGGCGTTGGCGTGTTCGAGCACGGCGGGCGTGTATTTGTCCGCACTGCACAGAGTCGCGTCGCAGCCGGCCATGTAGGCTTGGACGTCGTCGGCACTGAGCGGGCCGAACTTGGGCGCGAGGACGACTTCGCAGCCGGCGTCGCGCAAGAGTTGGTAAGCGGGTTGGCCGACTTCTTCAGCGGCCCGGGCGGTGATGAGAATTTTCCATGACATATTTGCGGGGAGTGTGGTGAGGGGGCGGGGGCGGTGCAATCTGGAAACCGGGGGAACTCCCAAACTCCAAATCCCAAATGGCCCCCGCGATACCACCGCGCTCGACCGGCCGCAGCCAGTTGGAGCTTGGAACTTCTTTGGAACTTGGGATTTGGAGCTTTCCCCCTCCCCGGCTAGCCTCCGCCGCAAGTCATGCCTCTCCCCGCCAATCTCTACGCCACCTGGCGCGCGGCGCGTCCGGGCGCCGGGCCGTTGCGCGAGGACGGCCCGCCGCCGGAGCGGCTGCTCCAGGCCGTCTGGCAGCACCAGCGCGTGCTGCGTGACGCCCTTGCCCTCGCAGACGGACGCCCTGTGCGGGTGCTGCACCCCGGCTTCCTCAACCGTGAACCCGGCCCGGACTTCCGCGACGCCCTCGTGCAGTTCGGCAGCGAGACGCCGCTGCGGGGCGATGTGGAAGTGGACCTCGCCACCAGCGGCTGGCACGCGCACCGGCACGACGTGAACCCGAACTTCCGCGCCGTCGTGCTGCATGTGGTCTGGGACGGCACCAGCGCGGCCGGTCTGCCCACGCTGTCGCTGAAGTCCCGGCTCGATGCGCCGCTGGGCGAGTTGAGCGAGTGGTTCGGCGGTGAGGACGCGACGCGTTCCGGAGGTCTGGCGGGCAAGTGCTGCGGCCCGCTGCATGCACTGCCGCGCGCTGAACTCGACGCCATTCTCCAGCAAGCCGCGCTGGTCCGGCTCCAGTTGAAGGCGGCGCAACTCGCCGCCCGCGCGCGCCAGTGCGGCTGGGAGCAAGCGCTGTGGGAAGGCCTCTTCGCCGCGCTGGGCTACAAGCACAACGTCTGGCCGATGCGGCGGCTCGCGGAGCTGGCCGGGGCGTCCAGCGACAAACTCACGGTTGCACTCTGGCAGGCGCGCTTCACCGGCTGGAGCGGCCTCTTGCCCGCCGAGCTGCCGCGCGGACGCGGCGCGGACGCCGAGTATTTGCGCCGCCTCTGGGACGCGTGGTGGCGCGAGCGCGAACGGTTCAGTGAAGTAATCTTGCCGCGCGCCGCGTGGCGCATGGGCGGCTTGCGCCCCGCGAATCAGCCCCTGCGTCGCCTCGCCCTAGCCGCGCACTGGCTGGCCAGCGGCGAACTCACGGCGCGGCTGGAGCGCTGGTTCACCCGCAGCGTCGCGGATGCCGACCTCGCCAGCTCGCTCTTGGAACTTCTTCAACCGCCCGCCGATGACTTCTGGGCGTGGCACTGGACGTTGAAATCCCCGCGCCTGAAAAAGCCACAGCCGCTGCTCGGCGAGGCGCGGCTCACGGACTTGGCCGTCAACGTCATCCTCCCCTGGCTCTGGGCGCGCGCTGCCGCCGGCCGCAACGAAGCGCTGCGCACGACCGCCGAAGCCCGCCACCTCGCCTGGCCCGCCAGCGAGGACAACTCGACCCTGCGGCTCGCCCGCGAACGGCTCTTCGCCGGCACCCCGCCGCGCGGCCTCTTCCAGCACGCGGCGGCGCAACAGGGCTTGCTCCAAATCGTCCGCGACTTCTGCGAGCACTCGAACGCGCTGTGCGACGGCTGCCGCTTCCCCGAGTTGGTCCGGCGCGTCGGGTCGGGAGGCGCGGCGGCTGGTGAGTAATTTTTCCGCAACCCAGCGTTGACCTCGCCGCCGCCGCTTGTTACCGACACCTCATCGCATGAGTGCTCTCCGCAGCTAGCCCGCGCTTCGTTCCGCCCTGACGCGCCTCGTGCTTGGCCGGGCTGGCGTGCCGCTGGAGCAACTGAAGCAGTGCGATGGCTGCCTGAGGATGTTTTCCCTGCGGCAGGTCGAGCTGACTGGGGCGCAAATCCTGTGCGCGGATTGCGCACCCTCGGAGTTCACCGCGACCCTGCATCCGCACCTGCCGGCCCATCCCCGCCGGCGCGCCGACGCCCGCCGATAGCGCCCTACCCCGCGCTGATGGGGTCAGGAACTCGCCGTCTCCCGGTGCTGCTCGGGGTAAGTCCGCACCCTCCCAAAGCAGCGCTGCCGCCGCCGCCCAGACGCTGGCGCGACCTCCCACCGGCCCCGAGCCTCGCGAAGCGGCTGGACTGCCGCAGCTTCAGCGCCGCTTTTCCCGTCCGCCGAGTCTGGAATTGCACCCGCTGATCGTGTGGGTAGGATGCCGCGCGTTGGGGGACAACGCGTTCTCCGTTCCCATCGCTGAAGTATGAAAAGCAACCTCGTCAAAATCCTCGTC
>JAYTIO010000781.1:0-3486 GCA_043731805.1 Pedosphaera sp.
GTGGCGGCCACGCGCAACACCGTGCGGGCCCCGGTCACGTCCGCCGCCGCGTCCGTCACGGCCTGTTCCAGGGCGGGCTGCGCCGCCATGAGGGCCACCAGCTCGGCGACGCCCTTGGCTCCGCTGGTGATCGGGTCGCGCACGGGCATCTGGGCGGCGAGGAAGGCGTTGATCTTGGTCAATGCGCTCTTGAGCTTGTGCCCGCGCTCCAAGGCCAGCTCGGTGGTGCGGGGGACGATGGCATACACGGACGCGAGCAGGTCCAGCAGCCCGGACTCCTGCTTATCCGTGTCATCCAGCTCGCCCTCGGCGCAGAGCGGGAGGGCGAGGACCAAGGCGCGGAGGGCGAGGAAGGCGAGGTTCTCCCCGTTGTTCGCCCCGTCGTAAGCCGTCAGGGCGTCATCGCGTGTCTGCGCCAGCCCTTCGAGGGCGGCGGAGAGCGATTGCAAGTTGGTGGCGGTGACCTGGCCGACTTGGAGGCCGAGCAGGTATTGGGTGACGACCGCAGAGGTTTGCCCGGCACGGTTTTGGATGGCCTGATGGTATTCCATATGTTGCTCAGTGGTTTTGGTTGGCTGACACCCCGGGCGACGGCCCGGGAAAGTGTGGGAATGGGATGCGGTGGGCAACGGCCCAGCGTGTAAAGGTAGAGCGCGTCTGTCCCAGCGCGCCGCCGGACCTTCCGAACGCCCTACCGGCGCGCTGGGACAGACGCGCCCTACCTGGCCATGGGTTTGCCCGGCTGGCTGGCTGGCCGGGCCGGGGCCGGAAAGGACGGCGAGCCGCGTCCAAACCACGGCTGGCGACCGGGAAGTCATTTCTGCCGGGCAACGGGTGGTTTACTGGGCGCAGGCGGTGACTTACCAAGGGCAGTCGGTGGGTTCCGCAGGCCGGGAAGTGATTTACTGGCCCCAACCGGTCATTTACGAGCCGCGCGCGGTGGTTTACCGAGGCCAATGGGTGGTTTACCGGGCGCAACCGGTGATTTACCGGGTGCAACCGGCGGTTTACGGACCCCATCCGGTCATTTACCGACCGGAAAAAGTCATTTTGCGTTTGGAATATCAATTTGATGGCAGGGGTTGCTGGAGTGAGGGTTGCTAAACCGGAACAATGCAGTTGAAGCTGGCGTTCCCTTCAACGCAGAGACGCAGAGAACCCAGAGGACGCAGAGGAACGCAGAGTTGACCCGGCCGACCCGGTTCACCTTTTGGTGGGCTTCGCCGGGCGCTCCTCTGCGTAACTTTGCGTCCTTTGCGTCCTCTGCGTTGAAGCTAGGCGCTCCATTTTCAACTGCATAGTTTCGGCTAAAAGGGAGGGGGTTCTCCGCTGTTTTCGGTGGAATAGGAGCAGGACGTGGCGCATTTCGCGGCCCCAGCGGGGCGCCGCAGCCGAGGTTCCAGCAGAAGGGGCGCTCGGGGAGCTTTTCATGGCGGCGGAGGAATTCACTGAGGAAGCCGACGTTGGTCATCTTCTGCGCGCTCATGATTGGTGGCGTTCGTTATGGGTTCCCCGGGGGTCTTTTGCTGTGCGGGGAAAATAGCCAGTGATTCCGGCGGCTGGCAACGGGGAATATCAGGGGGGTTGTGCGGCGAGCAAATGGCAGTCGGTCACCACACGACCCGCAGTTCGAGTCGTTCACCCGAAGGCGACTCGGCCATGAGCCTAGCAACCGCAGTCGGATCCTATTGAGGCTCGGGCAAGCGAGGGACGGGGCGCGGGCTTCAGCCCGCTTCCGCGTCAAGCGAGCTGAGGCGCAGCGAAGGCCCAGCCCGCTGTGCGTGCGCACGTTGAAGCGGCGTGAACGCCGCGCTCCGCTCGCGCCCATCGGGTGTCACTCCGTTGCACGAGCCTCAATAAGCCGCTTTTGGGAAACCACTAACCGGCACTGACTGGCACTAATCCCGAACTCAGAAATGAACCGGGGCGCGCACGCGGCGCGCGGGCCGTTTTGGGCGGCCCGGCCAAACCTTCGTGCCCCTCGCCCGGTCGCCTCCGCCGGAAAAAAGTGAGGGCCGCGAAATTTTCGGCGGGCCGCCGATAACCGCAAGCCAGCGGCGTGCGCTCCGCCACGGCATGCGCTCCCCACGCGGGTTGGGCTTCGCCCGCAGCAGGCATTAAGGTTCGTGCTGAAGAGCGGCGGGAAGCGCCACGTCAGTTTTCCGTTCCTATGTTGAACATCTTTGGCTCCTCCTCTGGTAAGTTGTGCGACGGCGTTTCGCGGCGGGACTTCCTGCGCGTCGGCGCGCTGGGCCTGGGCGGGCTGGCGCTGCCGCAGTTGCTGGAGGCGGAGGCGCTGGCGGGCCTCGGCAAGTCGCACAAGGCGGTCATCATGATTTACCTGGTCGGCGCGCCGCCGCACCAGGATATGTATGACTTGAAGATGGACGCGCCGCGCGAGGTGCGCGGCCCGTTCCGGCCCATCAAGACGAACGTCCCGGGCATCGAGATTTGCGAGCACCTGCCCCGCTTGGCGCGCATCATGGACAAGCTGGTGCCCATCCGCTCCATGTATGGTTCGCCGGACGGGGACCACGATTCCTTCATTTGCTACACGGGCCGGCACAAGCGCCTGCAACCGCCCGGTGGCTGGCCGGCCATCGGCTCGGTGGTGTCGAAGTTTCAAGGGCCGGTGGACAAGGCGGTGCCGCCGTTCGTCGGCCTCGCGCCCAAGGCCGGGCATCCGCCGTATGGCTCGCCGGGTTTGCCCGGTTGCCTCGGCGTTCCGCAAGCGGCGTTCCGGCCGGCGGGCGAAGGCATGAACGACCTCGCGCTGAACGAGATTTCTCCCGCGCGCCTCGATGACCGCAAGGCGCTGCTCGCTTCCTTCGACCACTTCCGTCGCGACGTGGACAACAGCGGCGTGGTCGAAGGCCTCGACGCCTTCCATCAACGCGCGCTGGGGATGCTGACTTCCAGCAAGCTCGCCGAGGCGCTCGACCTCTCGAAGGAAGACCTGCGGACGCGGGAGCTTTACGGCAAGGGCTTCACGGCGAACTACGGTGACGGTGCGCCTCGGAACCTGGAGCACTTCCTCATGGCCCGCCGCCTCGTGGAGGCTGGCGCGCGCGTGGTGACGCTGAACTTCGGGCGCTGGGACTTTCACTCGGACAACTTCAACGAGGCGAAGAACACGCACCTGCCTTACTTCGATCAGGGCATGGCCGCGCTCGTGCAGGACTTGCACGACCGGGGCCTGGACAAGGATGTGGCGGTGGTGGCGTGGGGTGAGTTCGGGCGGACGCCGACCATCAACAAGGACGCTGGGCGCGACCACTGGCCGAACGTGGGGTGCGGCCTCCTCGCGGGCGGTGGCTTCCGCACGGGCCAAGTCATCGGCGCGACGGATCGGCTGGGCGGGGAGATTGCCGAGCGCGGCGTCCACTTCGGCGAGGTCTTCGCGTCGCTCTTCCACCACCTCGGCCTCGACCCGCACGCCACGACGTTCACCGACTTGTCCACCGGCCCTTGAAACTTCGACACCAC
>JAYTIO010000782.1:0-6308 GCA_043731805.1 Pedosphaera sp.
CGAGATGATTTACGGCACCGACGCCGCCGTGATGATGCGCGGCGCGAAGGCGTGGATGTTCAAAGAGTCCGACGCCCCGCTGCTGGGCTGGGAGGTCTATGCGCGCAAGGACAACTTCCACAAGGAAACCGGCATCGCACTCGTCGCCAACGCCACCAAGCTCGTCGCGCAAGGCGACCAGGCGGAGGACAACACGCCGGCCATGACCACCTCGCTCCAGTCCGCGCTGGAAGCCTTCCTGACGAACGCGAACGAAGTCACCAACGCGGTCGAAGACTTCAAAGCCACCTTCGGTGACGCCGACAAGGCCGCGCTCGTGAAGCACCTCGCCACCGTCCCGCGCCAGCCCGGCGCGACGGCGCAAGACGGCTTCGAGGCCACCGTCAGCGTGCTCAAGGCCAGCGAGGCCGTCGCGCAGAAGTCCCGCATCGTTTTCGCGAAGGAGTGGTTCCAAGTCTAAGTTGAGCCGTGGGCACCGGAGCGATTCATCCCGGCGGCATCCCGCCCGCCACGCAACGGCGCATTGCCGCGCGGGAGCAAGAACTGCTCGCAGCGAATGCCGAGGCGCTGGCCAAGGCCGGGATGTTCGAGCGCTCGCGACTCAAGCGAGCCTTGGCCGACCAAGCCTTCCACGAAGTCACCGGGAGCCAACGCTCTGCGTGGCAGGCCGCCAAGTTGAGCGGCTCCGGCATCCACTGAGCAGACCACGCCTGCTCGCGAGCCGATGGCGGTCGCGCGACACTGTCCGGGAGGCGGAGCCGCGCGTGTTCCCTTCACCAAGCCACACGGGCACCGGTGGCTCGCGTGAGCCTGCCGATGCCCGCGGGTTGTCCCTGCACACACCGTGGTGAGCGGTCACTTGATGACCTGCTGCCACTGATTCTCGCGCGCCTGGCGCGCTGCTTTCAGCGCCCCGAGCGCGACAAATTCCTGGTAGCGGTCACCGGTCCGGCGCACGCACGGCTGCTCGTAGCCCTCGGCGGCGAGGAGACGTTGCAGTTCTGTGTCCAGCCCGCGGATGCGGCTGCCACCACCAGTCAGAATGATGTTTTGCAGCAACTCGCCCACGCTGTCCGGTGAGGCCTTGCTGATGAGCTGCTTCGCGCGTGCGAGGATTTGCTCCAGAAGCGCGCCGCACGCGTAGGCGAGCTGTTCGGTGAGGTCCAGGCGGCGCAACTTGCCGTTGACCATGACGCTGCCGACGGCGGGCGCGGCGGGCGTGCCGACGAATGAGTTCTGCTCCTTCAGCTCGCGGACCTTGAACGTCGTCAGCTCGCAGTCCGGGTAAGTCTTGCGGATGGCGGCGTGCAGGAGCGCGTCCACCTTGTCACCGGCGAAGGGCAGCGAAACCTGCTCCTCCGGGGTGGGGAAGTAGCCTTGCACCAGACACAGGTCCGTGGTGCCGCCGCCGATGTCCACGAAGAGCGAATTGCGCACCGGGTCCACGTAGCTGGGGTCGTTCAAGCGGGCTTCATCGCGGAAACCCAGCGCTGCGAGGAACGGCTCGGGGATGAGGATGACGCGGTCGAACAAGCCCGCGACCGCCTCGCGAATACTCTCGCGGTCCGTGGCGCTGGCGTTGGCGGGCACGCCGATGACGGCGCGGACTTCGGTGCCCGCCGAGGTGTCCATGAGCGAGCGGAGGTAGCGGGCATAATCGCGCGCCGCTGCGGCGTCCGTGATGACCCCGTCGGCCATCGGCTGCACGAGATTCAAGTGCAAGCGCTGGCGGATGGCCGGCTCGCCGAAGAGCACGGAGGCGTTGTCCGGCAGCAACCCTTCCACCACGCCGTCCTTCGCGTAGCCAACGATGGTGGGAATGACGTAGTCGCTGGCCAGCTCGCGTTGCCCGCCGTAAGCCGCCTTGAGGCAGGACTTGTTCGTGCCCCAGTCGAAGCCGAGCAAGAGCACGGCGCGGTCGGTGGCGGCCCCGTGGCCGTTGGCGGCGCAGACGTCGAAGCGGCCTTTGCCGTTTACCTCCTGCGGTTTGAAGTAGCGCTGAATGGTGGGCGTGAGGACTGAGTTCATGGTGTGTGTGTGGATTTGTTGGTTTAGGGACGGGACAGGGGGTTATGCGGCGGACTGGCGCGGGGCCGCGCATTCCTGCTCCAGCAGCAGGTCAATGATGGCAGCAATGTCGCCGGCGGCGGGGCGGGCCGGGCGCGACTCAGACCGCGTTCGCATCGGCGCTGGGGTCGGCTGCCCCGGCGCGGGCACCACCGCCGCCGGTCGCGCGGCGGGCAAGGTGCGGACGGCCTTGCGCACTTCCTCCCCGATATGCACGGAGAGGGCGGGGAGAAGTTCGGATTGCCAACGCTGCCGCATCAGCTCGTGCGCGAGCCAAGCGTCTTCCACGCGTTGCCGTTCCTGTTGGAACATCGCTGCTAGCCGCTGCGTCTGAGTCGTGCCGTCGGCGGCATCACACTCCGCCCAAGTCAAAATGCGCTCCGCCAAATCCTGCTCCAGCACCCGTTGCGACTCCGCACCCCGCGCCTGCCGGTGCAGGACACAGGCTGCGCGATAGGTCCGCACCACCTGCTGCCAATTCACTTCGGCCAGTGCGGGACTCAGGTTCGTTTGTGTGGCGGTAGCCATTCGCCTCCCGTCTAGCAACACCCATACCAACGCGAAATTCCCCGTATTTCCAGAGGTTGTCCGCAGCGAGCGGCGGTTCCTTCCCACTCGCAGCAGAAATTTTCTGCCGCCTCGGCAACAACTTCCCGCTTAACCTCCCGAAGCCGCGCGCGCACACTGCCGTCAGTTTTCAGCCGACACCATGTGCCCTACCAACGACTCCCCCTTCCACCGCCTCGCTCCGCTGCGCCCGCAGTCGCGCCGCGAGTTCCTCCAGCAAAGCGGCGGCGGCCTCGGCGGCATCGCCTTGGCGAGCCTGCTGGCTTTGGACAAACCCGTGGCGGGCGAAGTTCCCTCCTCTATTCCGCATTCCGCATTCCGCGCTCCGCATTTCGCCCCCAAGGCCAAGCGCGTCATCCACCTCTTCATGGCCGGCGCCGCCAGCCACCTGGACCTCTTCGACTTCAAGCCCGAGCTGGTGAAGCGCGATGGCCAGCCGAGCGACTTCGGGGAGGCCGTCGAGGCGTTTCAGAATGGCCTCGGCCCGTGGAAAAAACCGGTGTGGGACTTCAAGCCCTACGGTCAGTCAGGAAAAATGTTCAGCGACGCCGTCGCGGACCTCGGCAGCGTGGCGGACGAACTGGCCTTCATCCACAACGTCGTTGGCAAGACCGGCGTCCACTCGCAGGCCACGCTTTTGCAGGCTACCGGCTTCAACCTCCCCGGCTTTCCCGGCATGGGCAGTTGGGTCAGCTACGGACTCGGCACGGAGAACGAAAACCTCCCGACCTTCGTCGTGCTGCCCGACCATCGCGGCCTCGCCAGTAACGGCACGAAGAACTGGGACGCCGCTTTCCTCCCGCAGCAGCACAGCGGCACGGTGATTTACCCCGGCACGGAGACGCCCATCGCCGACCTGTTTCCCCACAAGCAAGGCACCTTCGTCACCCGTGACAGCGAGGCCGCCGCACACGCGGTGATGGCGAAGTTGAACCAAGCCCACGCCGCGTCGCGTGAGGGCGATGGCCGGCTGGAGTCGCGCATCCGCAGCTACGAACTCGCCGCGCGGATGCAGCTCGCCGCGCCCGAGGCCCTCGACATCTCGCGCGAGCCCGACTACCTGCTCCGCGCCTACGGCATCAATAATTCGCGCAAAGAATGGCCCAAGGAAATCAACGCCGAGGAAGAGGCCGACATCTTCGGGCGCAAGTGCCTCGTCGCCCGTCGGCTGCTCGAGCGCGGCGTGCGCTTCGTGCAAATCTGGAGCGGCAACGACAACGGCTTCCCCCGCCGCAACTGGGACAGTCACGAGGACATCGAGCGCGACCACGGCCCGCTCGCGCGCGGCATGGCGCGCGGCGCGTCCGCTCTCATCCAAGACCTGAAGCAGCGCGGCCTGCTCGACGACACCATCATCCTCTGGACCACCGAGTTTGGCCGGATGCCCAGCACCCAAGGTGGCAAGGGTCGCGACCACAACCCTTTCGTCTTCACGAACTGGCTCTGCGGCGGCGGCATCAAACGCGGCGTCACGCACGGCGAGAGCGACCAATGGGGTTACAAGCCGCTGAACCGAAACGCGCCCACGACCTGCTACGACCTCCACGCCACGCTGCTCCACCTGCTCGGCCTGGACCACACGCAGCTCACCTTCCGTCACAACGGCATAGACCGCCGTCTCACCGACGTGCATGGCGAAGTCATCAAGGAGATTCTCGTGTGAGCGCGAAGCGACCCTTGCACCCTTTCCAATTCTCACGCCCGATGAAACGTCTCCTTGCCGCCGTCACCCTCCTCGCCGCGCTGCTCCTCCGGCTCACCGCCGCCGCGCAAGACACCGTCAGCCTGAAGCAAGCCCTCACCTTTCACGCATCGTTCGACAAAGGCTTCGACGCGGACTTCTCGCGCGGGGACAAGGCGTGCCTCTTCCGCACCAAGCAAGGCACCGCACCTGCCGCGGCGAATGACGAACTCAAACTCGTGCCTGACGGCGGGCGTTTCGGCGGCGGGCTGCACTTCACGAAGAAAGGCGCGACGCAGCCGCGCTTCAAGGATGCGGGCGTGCTCAACTACAACGCCACCAATTGGAGCGCGTCCGTCTCCGTCTGGCTGCGGCTTGACCCGGACAAGGATTTGGAGCCGGGCTATTGCGACCCCGTGCAAATCGTCGGCGACGACACGACGAAGGGTTTTATCTTTCTCGAATGGTCGAAGGACGAGACGCCGCGCCACTTCCGCTTCGCCATCCGGCCGCTGGTGCAGATTTGGAATCCAAACAACCTGGACTGGGCCAAGATGACAGCCGAACAGCGCCCGGCGGTGAATCTCCCGCGCGCCCCATTTTCGCGGGAGGCATGGACGCACGCGGTCTTCACGCTGGAGAACTTGAATGACAAGGCCAAGAAGCCTGTGGGCCGGCTCTACCTGAACGGCCAGCTCATGGGCTCCATCCAGAACTGGGACCTCACGCTCGGCTGGAATCCCGCCGCCGTCGCGCTCGTGCTTGGCGCGTCCTACGTCGGCCACCTCGACGACCTCGCCGTCTTCAACCGCGCGCTCACCGACGCCGAGGTGAAGCAACTCTTCGGGCTGAAGACCAGCGCGCGCGAACTTCATCCATAGTAAACTCATCCGTCTATGAACAAGCTCCTTGCCCTTCTCGCCTGCCTGCTACCTGCGTCGCCCGCTTTCGCCGCCCCTCAAACCAAGCCCAACATCGTCATCATGCTCGTGGACGACATGGGCGTGATGGACACGTCGGTGCCGTTTCTCACCGACGACGCCGGCAAGCCGAAGCGGTATCCGCTTAATGACTACTACCGCACGCCGAACATGGAGCGGCTCGCGGCGCGCGGGATTCGTTTCAACAACTTTTGCGCGATGAGCGTGTGCTCGCCGACGCGCATTTCCATCATGACCGGGCAGAACGCCGCGCGGCATCGCACGACGAATTGGATTAGTCCCGGCGGCAACAACGCCGGTCCCCAAGGCCCGCCGCAGTGGAACTGGCAGGGCTTGAAGAAGGGCGACGTGACGTTGCCCCGACTCCTGCAAGCCGACGGCTACCGCACCATTCACGTCGGCAAGGGGCACTTCGGCCCGCGCGAATCCGAAGGCGAGAATCCGGTGAACGTCGGGTTTGACATCAACGTGGGCGGCGCGGCCATCGGCCAGCCCGGCAGCTATTACGGCAAGCAGAACTTCGGTAATCCCGTGGACGGCAAAGCCAAGCAAAAGGCCGCCGGCGGCGGCGTGCCGGGTCTGGAGAAATATCACGGCCAGGACATCTTCCTCACCGAAGCGCTCACGCTCGAAGCGAGTGCCCATGTGTCCGCTGCGGTGAAAGCAGACAAGCCCTTCTTCCTCTACTTCGCGCAATACGCCGTCCACGCGCCGTTCCAATCAGACCCGCGCTACGCCGCGCACTACAAGGACTCCGGCAAGCCTGCGCTGGCCCAGGCCTTCGCGACGCTCATTGAGGGCATGGATAAGTCGCTTGGCGACGTGCTCGACCAGCTCGAAAAGCTTGGCGTCGCGGCGAACACGCTCGTGCTCTTCCTCGGCGACAACGGCTCCGACGCGCCGCTCGGCAACGAGCACGCCGTCGCGTGCGCTGCGCCGCTGCGGGGCAAAAAAGGATCGCACTACGAGGGCGGCGTGCGCGTGGCATTCATCGCCGCGTGGGCGAAGCCGGATGCAAAAAATGAACTGCAAACGCGGCTGCCAATTTCCAT
>JAYTIO010000783.1:0-4456 GCA_043731805.1 Pedosphaera sp.
CATGCGGCCAGTCTGCATCACGCGAACTCCAATTTGGCTTTGCGTCCTTCGCGTCCTTTGCGTGAGGTAGCTGCGGGGTTTGGGCTGAAGGGAAGTCAGGCGGGACGCGCCGACTTACTTGGCCGGCTCCGGCGGCTTGGGCAGCAGGCGGCTCAGGACGAAGAGCAGCACCGCGACCACCGCCACCAGCACGCCCCAGAAGAGCGCGTTGCCCTTTGGGCCCGCGAGCGTTTCGCCCAACGGCTTGCCCTTGAGCGACTCCTCGGGTCCGAGCGTGGCGGGCAACTTTGTGGCCGAGAGGATTTGCCGCGCGACCAGGTCGAGGTCGTAGCGGGGGAAGGCGGCTTGGGGCTGGCCGTAGTAGAGCTGGGGGGCGCGCTCGGTCGGGGCGCGGAAGAGGAGGCGCGCGGTGGTGTGCCACGCAGTGAAGTTCGCCAGCTCCAGCGGCGGGTTGTCGCCGTTCTCCACTTCGAGCCAGAGGCGGGCGGTGACGGGCGGTTGGTTCAGTGCGAGGACCAGCTTGCCGGCCTTGTCGGCGGGGGTGCGGACCCACGTCGCGTTGCCCAGCGGGAAGCGGTGCTGCTCGCCACGCGCATCGGCGCGCTCCTCGAAGACGCTCGTCTCGCGGCGGAAGAGCGGCGCGCTGGTCTCGCACACGAGGCGCGTGACCGGCAGCGACTTGTGCGGGAGGGCGAGGCTCCAGCGGCTGGTCTTGGGGCGCTTCGGGTCGTCGGTCTTGGTCGCGGCCACGCCGAAGCTGCGCTGTGCCGGCGTGCGGTCGAGGATGAAGGGCACTTGCTGCCCGGCGGTGAGGACGCGCAGGTCGGCGAAGCTCGGGGCGCTGCGGGCGAGCACTTCGAGGTCGAGTTCCAACTGCTGGATACCGGGGCCGGGGAACTTCACCGACTTGCGGAAGCGCCACGCGCTCACGTCGAGCGGCGTGGTGCCAGCGGCGAGCATCGCCAGCGGGTCGGGGGCGGTGAACGCGGGGTTGGGCGTGAGCGCGCCGGCTTGAGCGGGCACGAGCGGGACCGTGCGCAAGTCCCTGCGGAACGCGGCGAGGTCGTAGCGCGGGGCGGGGCACTGGGCGTTGCCGGAAAGCAAGTTCAGCGGGCCGGGGCGGTCGTTGTGGAGCAGGGCGAAGACGGGGCGGCGCTGCGCCTCGACGGCGGTGATGGTGAGCGGCGGGCTGTCGTCGTTGTGAATGACCATCAACAGCTCGCGCGCGGGCACCGGCATGTCCACGGCGAAGGTGAGGTTCGACACGATGGGCTGGCCGGGGAGGGCGAGCCGGTAGAGGACGCCGCTGGCGACGGGGCGTTCGCGCACTTCGCCTTCGCTCAAGGTGCGCTCGGCGAGCGTGACGCGGCGGGAGAAGAGCGGGTCGCGGGTCACGAGGCGGAGGCCGGCGAGGGTGACGTTGGCCCCGTTGAAGCGCAGCGTGAGGCGCGTCTCGCGGTCGGTCGCGGCGCGCTCGGTGATTTCCAAACCGAGGGGTTCGGTGGGCGCGGCCTCGGCGGACTCGGGGTGCAGCAGGATGCCGGTGACGGGGATGGGCGGCGCGCGGCGGTCGTCGAGGGTGACGCGCAGGTGCGGCCAGATGCCGGCGGGGAAGTTCACGCGGAGTTGGGCCGCGCCGCCGGGCAGGGCGAAGGTCGGCAGCGCGTCGGCAACGGTCGCCCAACGCTGGCCATCACTGCTGCCTTCGATGCGCACCCCCTTGAGGAAGTCGCGCGCGGGCGTGAGCAAGGTGACACCGACGATGGGTTGGGCGAGGCCGGTCTCGATGGTGAGCACGGTGGCGTTCGACTCCAGCTTGGCGACGAACTTACGCGGCACGGCGGTGAGCGCGGCGCGCTGCACGGGGCGGTCGAGGTCGAAGGGGATTTCAAGGCCGCTGGCGTCGTGAAGGCGCAGGTCTTCGAGGCCGGGGCGCGCGGCGTCGAGGGTTTCCAGCGGCACGGAGAAACGGACGAGACCGGGTTGGGCGAGGGTGAGGGGTTGGGAGAATTTCCAGGCGGTGGGGAGTTCGGCGGAGTGGGCAACGCTGCTGACCAGCAGCAAGGCCAGAGTGGTCGCAGCCCGAGGGCTTTGTTGAACGACACTCAGCCGAGACAATGCGGTTGAAACTGGAGCGCCTGCTTTCAACGCAGCGACGCAGAGGACGCAAAGGTGCGCAGAGAATCGAGCGGCGAAAGTCACCAAGAGGTGAACGTTGTCGGCTGGGTCCAACTCTGCGCTCCTCTGCGTTCTTTGCGTCTCTGCGTTAAAGGGAACCGCAGTTTCGACTGCATCGAGCTGGCGCAGAGCGTCATTCCAAGTCGTAGCGGGGCACTTCCGCCGCAGCACGCGTTCCCCCTCACCCCGGCCCTCTCCCGCTGGGAGAGGGAGAAAGGCACCCCGCGGTGGGGTTGAGCCGACGCGTTGGGTGCCACCGCGCGTGGCCGGAGCGGTTCCCTCTCCCGGCGGGAGAGGGTTAGGGTGAGGGGGAAGGGCGGCTGCGTCGTGCGGTGTGCGACGCCTGCGGAAAGCCTGGCGGTTCATAGGTTTGGAGGTGGTTGATTCGGTTCGGTCGAAGGCGGCTCAGGCGTTGCCTTCTCCGCCTCCGTCGCGAGGAATTTTTGGTAGAACAGCGAGACGAGCATCAGCACGACGGCGAGGCCCAGGAGCGCGCCGATGCGGTAGAGGCCGCCGAGTTGCCAGAGGTCATGGAGGAAGAGTTTTAGCAGCGTCACGACCAGCAACGCCATGCCGGCGCGCCGGGCGGCGGAGAGGCGTTGCTTGAAGCCGATGACGAGCAGCACGAAGGCGAACGCCGCCCACGCGAGCGAGTAGGTCATGTCGCGCCCGAGCTGCTTCTCGCGCGAGAGGCCGCCGCCAGTGAGCTGGAAGGTCGTGCGCGTGCCTTCGCTGAAGTAGTCGGCGATTTCGATGTTGAGGAGGATGAAGGCCAGCACGGTGCCGAGGCTGTAGAGGAGCGGGAGGACGTTGAAGTCCTGCACCTTGTTGCGCGGCGGGGCGAGCAGGCGCGCGCCGGCGAAGAGGCAGACCGTCACGATGCCGTAGGTGTAGAGATACCAGTTGAGGATGGGGGTGTCGCTGCGCGGGTGGTAGCTGAAGACCGCGCCGTTGAAGGCCAGCCGTGCGAACGCCACGCACAGCAGTGCGACGCCCACGAGCGGCAAGCCCGGATGCGGCACGCGGTGGAAGAGCCAGAGCAACGCGACGCCTTCCAGCCCCCACGCGACGGTGAGCCATTGCTTCTCGAACTGAATCGGGAAGATGAGCGTGATGAAGAACAGCCCGACGCCACCGAAGAGGGCGATCAGCGCGTTGCGGCCTTCGTTGTTCGGCGGAAGTTTCTTCAGCAACCAGACGAGGCCGGCGAACGCGGGCAGCGCACACACGGCAGGCACGAGGCCGAGGTAGTCGAAGGCGGGGAGGTTCGCCTGGCAGAGCCGGTAGATGAGGGTGAAGTGCAGCGGCAGCGCGAGCGCAGCGGTGGCCCACGGGAGGCGTCGCTCGCCGACTTGGCGGTGGCAGGCAAACGGGAACAGCGTGAAGACAGCGGAGAAGCCGACATACCACGCGAGCGGCAGCCAGTCGGGCGCGTCGCCGGTGCCAGCGAAGTGCCGGCCGTGCCACACGAACTCCAGCAGCAGCGTGCAGCCCAGCGCGACGGGTGCGAGTAAATCTGTGCCGAAGCGCCGCACCACGCCGAGCAGCAGCGCGATGAGTAGCACGGCGAGGCCGAAGACGGGCGAGGGGTTCGTGAGCGGCAGGCGGAGGATGACCATCGTCAGCAACAGGAACGGCAGCACGGCGGCCATCGAGCTGAGTTGCACGGCCAGCTCGGGCGTGACGGAGCCGGAGAGCGGCAGGCCGACGGCGTTCTTGGCATCCGCCTTCGCGGCTTCGAGTTTGGGCAGGATTCGTTTCAGCGCGAAGAACGCGGCGGCGAAGAAGAACACCGCGAAGCCGCCGATGACGAAGAGCATTCCCGGCAAGCCAGTCCAGCCCGTGAGCACTGCCGGGACTTTCATAATCCAGCACGCCGTCACAAACATCGTGAGCAGCAGCACGACCGCGACGGACACGAGTGACGCGGTGAACAGCGCGAGGCCGATGGCCAGCACGTCCACGAGCAAGACGACGGGCCAGACGAGGAACGACGGTGCGTCGAGCTTGAGCAGCGGGAAGAGCAGGAGCAGCAGCGCGATGGGCGGGAAGAGGTGCATCCACCAGACCGGCGAGAGGTTGGGCTGGCAGCGCTGTTGCACGACGGGGAAGACGGCGTGCAGCACGGCGAAGAGCAGCGTGAAGCCGAGCGACCAATTGAGCAGGTCGTTGGTGAGGAAACTTCCCGTCCACACCATGAGCAGGAAGAAGGACGCCGCCCCGCCGATGAGTTGCCCGGGGCGGAGTTTGTCCCGCGTCCACGCGACGCCGAGCAGGG
>JAYTIO010000784.1:0-2247 GCA_043731805.1 Pedosphaera sp.
TCACCGAGGCTAGCGAGCTGCTCAAGAAGGTGGCTGACCTCGACGACAAGGCGAGTTGCGTGGGCGAGGCCATTGCCACCCTCAACGCGGAAATCACCAGCCACCAGCGCACCCAACCCGCGCTCGCGCTGGAAGCCGTCTTCCTCCGCGACGAGTTGCGCGTCGCCGCCGGCCTCGCAGTCACCGAAGGCGAACTCACCGAGGAAGCGCTCTGGAATCAGGGCCTCAAGCTCGGCCAGTTGCTCGATGGGATGCCTTCCGCCAAGCACCGCCGCGCGCTCGACTCCTTCCAAGTCGCCGCCCCGACCCTTTGGTATGAGGCCGTCATCGGCACCCTCAACAACGTCCCGGCCAAGCTCGCCGGCGAATGCGCCGCGATGCTTATGCAGAACGGCAAGCTCGACCTCCTCCGCGAGACCCTCGCCCGCCTCATCAGCCAGCATCAGGCCAGCAGCGACCTTCTCCTCTGGCTCGCCAAGGAGCGCTCCGACACCTTCGCCGACATCCTCGGACCCGAAGTCTTCCGCGCGATGATCTCCGCCATTGAGCGCGACACGTTCAACGAGAAGAAGTCCAACAAGCTCCGTGACTTCATCCTCGCCGACCATGAGTTGCTGCCCGAGCTGATCGCCTCCGCCGACATCGAAGTCGTGAAGGACCTCACCCGCGCGCTCCAGCTCTCGTCCAGCTTCGACGACATGGACCGGCGCTCGCTCCTCGCGCGCATCGTGAAGGTCTTCCCCGCCGTCAAGGAGATCATCACCGGCGAGGCCACCAAGCAAGACCACAGCATCATCGTCTCGTGGACCAGCCTCGAGCGCCGCCGCGCCGAATACGACGACCTCTGTAAGAAGCGCATCCCGGCGAACTCGAAGGACATCGCCCTCGCCCGCAGCTACGGCGACCTCCGCGAGAACCACGAATACAAGGCCTCGAAGGAGATGCAGAAAGTGCTCATGCGCCGCAAGAGCGAGCTGGAAATCCAGCTCAACCGCGCGCGCGGCAGCGACTTCGCCGACGTGCGCACCGACGTGGTGAGCATCGGCACCAAGGCCACGGTTCACGACCTGAAGAACGAGAAGCGCGTCATCTTCGAGATTCGCGGCGCCTGGGACTCGGACCCCGACAACGGCGTCATCGCCTACCTCAGCCCCATCGGCCAAGCCCTGTTGAACCACCCGGTTGGTGACGAAGTTGAGTTCGAGCTGGCGGGCGCGAAGCACAAGTTCCGCATTGACGCCATCGAAGCCCTCCCGCCCGTCGCGAAGCCGGCGGAAGCCCACGCCGCCCAGGCCTGACCGGCGGGCTGTAGCGGCGCTCGGTGAGTGCCGTTCGGGGTTTCAGGCCAAACCCGGCGGCCACAGCCCGCCGCTATCGCGTGCGATGCACAGACTGACACCCCTCATCCTCCTTGGCTGGTTGGGCCTCTCTGGCGGGTTGCTGGCCCAGCAAACTTCCGAACCGCTCGCCTTCGACGCCCTGCACAAGCTCACCACCGTGCGCGCCGGCCAGACCAACGCCATCGTCACCTTCGCGGTCACGAATCTCTCCCGTCAGCCGGTCATCATTCACGACGTGGTGCTCTCCTGCGGCTGCAGCGTGGCGAGCATCCCCGCGCGGCCCTGGACCTTGCTTCCAGCCGCGCACGGCCAGGTCACCATCACGACGGATTTGCGTGGCAAGAGCGGTTCCCTCCTGAAATCAGCCGTCGTGCAAACCAGCACCGGCGTCCGGGTGCTCAACTACCAAGTGGACATTCTGGACCCCACCACGACGGCAGAACGCACGCGCAACCAAACCCTCGCCCAAGCCGACCGCCAAGCCGTCTTCCGGGGCGACTGTGCCCGTTGCCACGCGGAACCCGCCAAAGGCAAGACCGGCAAAGAACTCTTCGCCGCCGCCTGCGCCATCTGCCACGAAGCCGAACACCGCGCCAGCATGGTCCCTGACCTCAAAGCCCTCAAGCCACCCGCCACCCGCGACTCCTGGCTCCAGCGCATCAGCCACGGCAAGCCCGACACCCTCATGCCTGCCTTCGCCGCTCAGGCCGGTGGCCCGCTGACGGCGGCGCAGATTGACTCGCTCGCTGAATTCCTCGCCGCCCGATAGGCTCCGAGCGGGGGAACAACCGCAGGGGCGCAGCCGCGCACTGCCCCCGGAGCGCGAGCCGTCCCGGCTCGCAGCGGTTGCGCCCGCAGCGGGGCATGGGAATAATCTGACCCGCTCACTCCCCGCGTGGCCGCTGCG
>JAYTIO010000785.1:0-10544 GCA_043731805.1 Pedosphaera sp.
ACGCTCAACAGCAGCAGCGCCGCGAGGAGCAGGAAGCGGAAAGTGGCGCTGGCCTTCCAGGCCGCGCTGATTTTTCCGTCAGCGGTCTGCCACAGCGAAACGAGCAGCGCGATGATGGGCACGACCACCAGCACGTTCGCCGCGCCGCTGACAGCGGGAATCCACGCGGGCACGGCTGCGAGTTGCGCGAGGCCACCCCAGCCGCCGATGAGCAGCAGCAGCCAGAAGCCGACGCGCGCGAGGCCCGGGTTGGCCAGCGGGCGGTTCACCGTCTTCGGCACGAAGTAGAACAGCACCGCGAGGGCGAAACTGGTCAGGACGATTTGCAGCAGGTTGTTGCCGAACCAGCCGGCGATGATGGCTTGCACCACGCCGGGCACCTGCCAGCCGAGCAGCAAGCCTTGCGCGGTCGAGAGAATCCACGGGAACCACAGCAGCGCCGCGAGCACGAACCAGAGCGAGACGTAGAGGTCGCGCTCGGTGCGACGATGCAGCGTCACCAGCGCCCACGCGGCGATGCACGCGTAGCTGACGAAGAGCGGCAGCGCGGCGTAGAGCGGGAACTCCAGCAGGTCGAAGCCGGTGGCGTCGCCCGCGAGGATGCCGAGCACGCCGACGGTCACGGCGATATTCCAGAACTTGCCGGCAATCGTGAGGCCCAGCGGGGCAGTGAGGGTGACGCGCCCGAGTCGCGCGATGAGCCAGAGGGCGAGGGCGAGGGCGGTTTGCAACGCGAAGCCGTAGGCCAGCGCGTTGACGGCGGCGGGGCGGAGGCGGCCGTAGGTGCCCCACGCGCAGCCTTCCATGAAGGCCGGGTGGCAGAGCTGGATGCTGGCGAGCACCGCGAGCACCGCGCCGAAGAGCAGCCAAGCCACCCCGCTGAAGGCGAGGAACAAGACGGGCAGCCGGCACGACGCCTCGACCTCCGCGACGGAGGGCGCGGTGGCGCAGGCGGTCTGGCTGCTGGGTTGCGTGGTCGTCATTTGGCTGGGGCGAGCAGGCTTGCGATTAGGATTAGGAGCAAGAGGACGCGGTCTTCATTGTGCTCGTAATGTTAATCCTGCTTCGTGCTGCTCACTCAAACTCGCTCTTCTTCTCCGGCGCTTTCGGCGGCGGGGCGGTGATTTTCTCGACACGGGCGACGAAGGCGGCGCGGCTGGCGGCGGCGGCTTGGTAGTCCTTTAAGGTCAGTTCCATCGCGGCCGTGACGGGGATGCGATAGACGCCCTTGGCCTTGTCGAGCAAGGCGGTGGTGGTCAACTCCTGCGTGGTGGTCTGGCGGATTTCGGCTTGGGCCTTGGCGCGTTCCTTCGCGCGGGCCTCGCGGGCCGCCTGCGCGCCGGTGGCGGTGTAGTGCTTGAGCATCGCGTTGATGCCCACGCCCAGCAGGAGGACAACGAGCGCGCCGAGGAAGTAGGCGGCCTTCGTGCGGCAGGCCGGCGTGCAGCAGGCGTCTTGGGATTCGGGGCAGCTCATCGTGGGTGCGGGTTAGTGGGCAGCCTTGGTGGAAACGGGTTCGATATGGACGCCCATCGCCTCGGCCACGCGCGGGTCGCGCTGCGGATAGGGCGGGTGGGCATTGAAGGCGCGGGTGAACATGAAGACCAGCACGGCCAGCAGTCCGCCGAGGGAGAGGACGTCGTAGATGCCGAAGTGCAGGCCGTCGGGATAGAGCACCGGGCCGATGTTGAACTGGAGGTCGAGGTAGTGGCAGAACCAAGCCCAGCCGGTCATGAGGCTCATAAACCCAAAGTTGAGCTTGCGGTGAATGGGCAGCAGCAGCAGGAACGGCAGCCAGAAGTGGCCGAAGATGGTGAGTTGGCCGACCCACTTCCAAGTGCCCTGCTCGCGCAGGACATACCAGAAGGTCTCCTCCGGCATGGCGGCGTTCCAGATGAGGAAGTATTGGCTGAAGTGGATGTAAGCGTAGAAGACGGTGAAGGCGAAGAAGAGTTTGCCGCAGTCGTGGAAGGTGACTTCGCGGGCCACGTCTTTCAGGTCGCCACGGTTGCGGAAGTAGAGCAGCAGCCAGTAGGTGGTGATGGCCATCAGCCAGACGCTGCCGGCGAAATAGACGACGCCATACATGGTGGAGAAGAATTGGTGCGAGAGCGCCTTCATCCAGAAGATGGCCGCGCCGGTCAGACTGAAGGCGAAGACGAAGATGCCGAAGGCGGCGTAGCGGCGCATCACACGCGTGTGGACGGCGGCCCCGTCCTTGTCCTGCGCCAGCGAGGCACCGCGCAGGCCGTGCACAACGAAACCCCACACGAGGAAGATCGCGCAGGAGATGCCGTAGAAAGCCTTGATCGTAAAGAGCGGGGCCTTCGCGAGCAGCGCGTGGTCGGGATTCGCCTGCAGGTCCGCGCCCATCCACGGATAAATCTCCGGCGCGAGATAGCCGATGGGCAGCCAAAGGATGAACATCGTCGGGAAGAGCAGGCACGCGAGGTGTTCTAGGAAGCGGCGGATGGGTAGCATCCACTGCGCATCGAAGAGGTGGTTCAGAATGACGATGAACAGCGCACCCAGGCACAGGCTCAGGCAGAACATGTAAGCTGTCAGGTAGGCGTAGCCGAACTTCTTCAACTCGGTCGGATGTCCGGCGGGACCGTGGGTGTGGCCGTGATGGGAATCCTCCGCGTGTTCCGTCTGGGCTTCGGCCTTGGTCTCGGACTTGGCGCGTTCGGCGGCAAAGGCCCCGTTGCCCAGCAGCGCGGCGGCGAAGAGCGCGACCACGACGGCGGCGAGCCAGCGTAGTGGCGCAGGCGTCCTCGCCTGCGCGAGTCTGCCGGGCGTCCCGCCCGGCGTGGCAAGGGCAAGCGATGACGCTGGCCAGGCAGAGGCAGGCGAGGACGCCTGCTTCACTACGGAAACGTTGATGGCGTGCGAGGTCATGGAGTTACTTCAGCGTGGCGCGGTCGGCGGCGGGGACTTCTTCCAAGGTCGCGAAGCGCGCCCGCTGGAGGGAGCGGACGTAGGCGACGATGGCCCAGCGGTCCTCGATGGCGATGTTCGCGGCGTAGCCCTGCATATTCGGGGCCTTCCCGTCGCTGATGATGCGGAACACCTGGCCGTCCGGGATGAGGATGGCGTTCTTGTCGAGCAGCGAGGCCACGACCGCCATCGCCCCGATTTTCTTGGTGATGCCGTTGCCGTCGCCGGTCGCGTTGTGGCACGGGAGGCAGGAGATGTTGAAGCGTTCGCGGCCCCGGGCGAGCAGCGCGGTGGTCACGGGCGCTGGAATGGTGGCGACGAAGTTCGTCGTGCCGGGCACGAGGCCGGTGTTTTCTGCCGTGCCTTGCCAGGTGTCGTTGTTCAGGAAGCCTAGTTGCTGCGCGACCGTGCCCGCGACATGTGCCTGGGAGCTGCGGCCATCGGCCATGAAGCTGTTGGGCACCTGCGGGCGCAGCTTGGCCTGGCGCACCATGTCGTTGAAGATCTCCAGCGGCGGCTTGCGAAAGTCCGTGCCGCGCCGGCCGGCGATGCCGAAGACGGTCAGGGCCAGAAGCGCGAACCCAAGGAGGAGGGCGAAGAAGTAACGCATATCAGTCCTCCACCAACTCGATGTGCTTGCTGCCGGCGGACACGAGCAGCTTGCGGGTTTCCTGGTCGTTGAACTTCGGGTCCGCCGTCTCGATGACTAGGATGAACTTGTCGTGCGTCGCGCCCGCGCAGAACTTGCGGTTCTTCAGCAGCGGGTGGTGCAGGCGGGGTAGGCGGTTCAGGAGGAACATGCCGATGAGCGAGCCGAAGGAGGCGAAGAGGATCGTCAGCTCGTAGCTCACCGGGAAGCTGTAGAACGGGCTGAACATGGGCTTGCCGCCGATGACGATCTTGTAGTCGTAGGCGTTCATCCACCAGATCATCGTCATGCCCGTGGTGTAGCCGGTCAGGCCGCCGAGGAAGGTGAACCAGCCGACCGGGGAGTTCGGGAGGCCCATCGCCGCGTCCAGCCCGTGGACGGGGAACGGCGTGTGGACATCCCACTTGGAGTAACCGGCGTCGCGCACCTGCTCCGCCGCGCGCATCGCGTCGCCGGGGGTGTCGAAGACCGCCATGAGGCCGTAAGCGTTCATTAGTGGTTGCCTCCGTGTTTGGCACCGCCCTGCGGGTGGTGCGGGTCCGCCTGCGGCGTGACGCCCTTTACTTCGGAGATGGCGATCATCGGCAGGTAGCGCATGAACAGGAGGAAGAGGGTGACGAACAGGCCGAAGCTCCCGATGAAGGTGCAGACATCCACCCAGGTGGGCCGGAAGTAACCCCAGGACGATGGCAGGTAGTCGCGGTGCAGCGAGATGACGATGATGACGAAGCGCTCGAACCACATCCCGATGTTCACGAACACGCTCACGATGAACACGAATACCATGTTCGTGCGGTTCCACTTGAACCAGAACAGGTGCGGGCAAATCACGTTGCACGAAATCATCGTCCAGTAGGCCCACCAGTAAGGGCCGAACGCGCGGTTCTTGAACGCCGCTAGCTCGTAGGGGTTGCCGCCATACCACGCGATGAAGAACTCCATGCCGTAGGCGTAGCCAACGATGGAGCCGGTCGCGAGGATGACTTTGCACATCAGTTCGACGTGCCGGACGGTGATGATGTCCTCCAGCTTGCAGAGCGTGCGCAACGGGATGAGGAGCGAGAGCACCATGCCGAAACCGGAGAAGACTGCGCCTGCCACGAAGTAGGGCGGGAAGATGGTCGTGTGCCAGCCGGGCACCTGCGACACGGCGAAGTCAAACGAGACGATGGAGTGAACGGAGAGCACCAGCGGCGTCGAGAGGCCGGCGAGGAGCAAGTAGGCCTTCTCGTAGTTGCTCCAGTGGCGGTTCGAGCCGGTCCAGCCGAACGCGAAGAAGCCGTAGAGGAATTTCTTCACCTTGCTGGTCGCGCGGTCGCGCATCGTGGCGAGGTCGGGGATGAGGCCGGTATACCAGAAGAGCAGCGAGACCGTGCCGTAGGTCGAGACGGCGAACACGTCCCAGAGCAGCGGCGACCGGAAGTTCGGCCAGATGTCGTAGTTGTTCGGGATGGGGGGCAGCCACCAGAGGGCATACCAGATGCGCCCGACGTGGATCAGTGGGAAGATGCCGGCGCAGGCCACGGCGAAGAGCGTCATCGCCTCGGCGGCGCGGTTCACGGACGTGCGCCACTTCTGCCGCAGCAGGAAGAGAATCGCCGAGATGAGCGTGCCAGCGTGGCCGATGCCGATCCAGAAGACGAAGTTGGTGATGTCCCACGCCCAGGCGACCGGCTGGTTCAAGCCCCACACCCCGACGCCCGTGGCGATGAGGTAACCGATGCAGCCCACCATCATCAGCAACGCGGTGGAGCTGATGATGAGCGCGGGCAGCCACCACTTGGGCGCGTCGCCCTCGCAGATGCCGGCGATGTGGTCGGACAGCCAGCCGATGCTGCGGTTCTGCAAGACCAGCGGTTGGCGCTCCAGCTCGGCGGGCGGCGGCGCAATCTTCACTGAGGACGCGATGGGATGTTGAACGGCGGCGCTCATTAGTGCTTCGCTCCCTTCTGCTCCCCGGCGGGGGCGTGACCGTGGCCTTTCATCGGGTCGGAGTGGGAGATGTCCTTGTATTCCTCCAAGCTCCAAACCTTCGCGTCGGGCATGGCGAGGTTCACGTTGCGGACGCGCGCGAGGTAGGTCGTGCGCGGCTTGTTGTCGAGGAAGCCGAGGACCGAGTAGTTGCGGTCGTGCGCCTTGAGCTTGGCGACCTCGCTGTTCGGATCGAGGAGGTTGCCGAAGGCGATGGCCCCCGCCGGGCAGGCTTGCTGGCAGGCGGTCTTGATCGCGCCCTCCTTCACCGTGATGTCATTGCTCGCGCCGGCTTTGACCTTCTGGGTGATCTTCGCGCCCTCGATGCGCTGCTGGCAGAACGTGCACTTCTCCATGACGCCGCGCATGCGCACGGTCACGTCCGGGTTGCGGGCCATCGAGATGATGTCCACCTCGTCGCCGGGACGAACCCCGGCCGGGCCCTTGTAGAGACCGATGTCCAGCTTGAAGAAGGTGTCCGCCATCTTGCCGCCGCCGATGGGGCGCTTGTTGAAGTCGAAGAAATTGAAGCGGCGCACCTTCCACGCGCAGTTGTTGGCGCAATACCGCGTGCCGACGCAGCGGTTGTAAGCCATCACGTTCAAGCCCTCGTCGTCGTGGGCGGTGGCGTTGACCGGGCAGACGCTCTCGCACGGCGCGTTCTCGCAGTGCTGACACATCATCGGCTGGGTCACCATCTGTGGGTCGTCAATCCACTTCTTCGTGGCCTGAAGTTCGTCGCGCTCGACGAGGTTGACGGTGTTGGGATTGCCCTGGCTGCCGGTGGCATTGCTCAGGAAGGCGTCAATCATCCCGCCCTGCGGCTTCTTCTTCGGGTCCGCCGCGTAGTAGCGGTCAATGCGCATCCAGTGCATCTCGCGGCCCTTCGCCACCTGGTCCTTGCCGACGATGGGGATGTTGTTTTCGCTCTGGCAGGCGATGACGCACGCGGAGCAGCCGGTGCAGGCGTTGAGGTCCACGACCATGCCCCACTGGTGCGTCCGGCTGACCAACTCGGGGTGGGTCTTGTAGGGATGCTCGTAAATGTTCTTGATGGACCCGTCCGGATTCTTGACGAGGAAGTCCGTGTGGGCGTCGAGGTCCATGTTCTTCGCGAAGTCGGGCTTCGTGAGGAACTGGTCCACGTTAGCCTCACGCACGACCGGGCGGCCATGCAGCGTCCAGTGATCCTGCGTGCAGATGAAGGGGTGCGTGCGGCCGGTGGCCTTCGCCGAAGCGCCGGTCAGGAAACCCACGCCGCCCAGGCGCAGCGGGTAGGCGTTGAAGCCGACGCTTTTGTCCTCGAAGCTCGCGATGCGGCCCCACTTGCGGCCGTAGCCCAGCGCGAGGCCGAGCGTGAAGTCCGCCATGCCGGGCTGAATCCAGATGCCGCCCTCGACCGTGCGACCGTTCGCCGAGATGGCAATCACATCGCCGTTCTTCAAGCCGAGCTGCGAAGCGGTCTCGCGGCTGATGAGCACGGCGTTGTCCCAGACGAGCTTGGTAATCGGGTCGGGCAGCTCCTGCAGCCAGCCGTTGTTCGTGTAGCGGCCATCGTCCACGCTGGCGTCGCGGTGGAAGATGACTTCGAGCTTGTCCTTGGAAGGTGCCGTGGAGGCTGCTGCAGCGGCGGCGGCCACCGCGCCCTTGACGACATCCCAGTTGAACGAGCCGGAAACCGCCTTGGCCTTCGAGCCTTCCAGCAAGCCGTCGTGCAGGAACTTCTTCCACTTCTCCTCGTCGAGCGCGCCGCCGGTGAGGCTGGCGAAGGTTTCGCGGGCGAGGGAGTAGGAATTCGCGGTGGGATTGCCGAGCAGGCAACCGAGCACTTCGCTTTCGGTCAGCCCCGCGAAGAGCGGCGCGATGAGCGGCTGAATGGCGACGACCGTGCCGTCGCTGGTGCGGGCGTCGCCCCAAGATTCGAGATAGTGCGCGGCGGGCAGATGCCAGGTCGCGTCCTTCGCCGTCTCGTCCTCATGGTAGCCGAGGCGGATGATGGTCATGGCCGTCTTGGCGAGCTGGCTCCACGCCTCCGGCGCGGTGTAGGCCGGGTTCGCACCGAGGATGACGAGGGTTTCCGCACCCATCGCGGCATCGGCGTTGGCCGCCGGCTTCGGAGCGTCGTGCAGTTCGATCGTCTTGCCGAACGCGCCGAGCACTTCGTTCATCGCGTGCGCGAGCGCATGGACGGCGAGCGGTTGGCGATGACCGGCGACGACGAGGGCCGTGCCTTTGTGCGCGACGAGGTCCTTCGCGCACTCGGCGATCCACTGGGCATCCACCTTGACGCCCGCCGCGAGGGTGCCGGTGTTCAGCAAGCTGGTGCGGCCGGCCTGCCGGAGCACTTCCGCCGCGAGTTGCGCCGCGACGGCCGCGATCTGGCTCGGAGCCACGCGGAGACGATGATCAGCGTTGCCACCGGTGAGCGTCATCAGCGACTCGACCGCGTAGAGGCGGCTGATGAGTTCAAAGCCTTGGGCGGCGTCAGGCTTGGCAATCTTGCGGCCTTTGGCGAAGTCGCGCGTGTAGCGATACATCTCGTCCTCGCCGCCGAGGAAGTCGCAGTCGAGCGAGAGGATGCGTTTGGCCGTGGCGAACTTGAAGTAAGGCGTGACCTGCTTGCCGGTCAAGAGGCTTGCGGCCTGTGTGTGAATGGTGGAATCCACCGCGTCGTAATTGGCCCAGACCGCCTTCGGGAACTTGGCGGCGATGGCCGCTTGCAGGCGCGCACGCGTCGGCGAGTTGTTGCTCTCCGCCATGATGACGAGGCCGCGACCGCCATTGGCCGCCGCGCTCTTGGAGATTTGCGCGAGCGCGTCGAGGGCCTCCACGCGCTTGGCAATGTTACCCTTGTTGCGGAAGTGCTGGGCGCGATCCGGGTCGTAGAGGCCGAGGACGGAGGCTTGGGCGAATTGGTCCGTGCCCGCCTGGTCAGGATGCAGCGGGTTCGGCTCGACCTTGGTGGGCCGGCCATCGCTGGACTTCGCGAGCAGCGGAATCGCACCGGTGCGCGTGGGCATCGCGGTGGCGAAGTGCTGGGCCACGCCGTGCAGGTAGCCTTCCGGCTGCTTGCCAAAGGGGTAGATGTGCTCGGTCGGGCGGCGGCAGCCCGATAGTCCAAAGCCCGCCAGCATGAAGGACGCGGACATCAGCTTCATGAAGTCGCGGCGCGACTCGGCGGTGGTCAACTCGCTGGCCCCGGCGGGGAATTCGCGCTCGGCCCATTCCTGAAGCTGGGCGGAGTCCGCCATCGCCTCGGGGCTGCGGAAGTATTGCGGGCCGGTTTCCGGCTCCGGACAGACAGGGGGGATGGATTTCATCGGTGGCAAACAGAGCAGCTCTCGCCGGGATGCACGTTCCAATCCTTCACCAGCTTCGCACCCCCATGTTTGGCAAAGCCCTCGGGGGCCTGCCAGTCGAGATTGAAGACCTGGTCGTTGGGACGGATCTTGGCCGCCGGGTCACGGTGGCATTCGAGGCAGAAGGACATACCCAGCGACTTGCTGTGGCGCACCTCGTCCATCTTGTTCACCGGGCCGTGGCAATGCACGCAGGAGACGCCGCGGTTCACATGGACGGAGTGGTTGAAGTAAACGAAGTCAGGCGTCTTGTGAATCTGGACCCACGGGATGGGCTTGCCGGTCGCGGCGGACTCGCGGACGAGCGCGAGCTTGGGGTCATCCTTGAGCACCTGATTGTGGCAGTTCATACAGGTGCTCGCGGCCGGGACGTTGGAATACCAGGACTTCTCCACGCCGTTGTGGCAGTAGCGGCAGTCCAAGCCGAGCTGGTCCGCGTGGATCGCATGGCTGAAGGCCACCGGCTGCACCGGCGTGTAGCCGACGCGCGCATACTTCGGCGTCATGTAGTAGGTCACGCCCGCCGTGACCACGCCCCCGACGAGCAGTCCGCCCACGATCACCATCGCGGGCAGCTTGTTCGTCCACTTCGGAAAGATGTCTGACATGGTGCGTTGGTTATTGTCAGGAGCGGCGGCGTCAGTTTGTGAATTATTTCACACTGCCACCGGCCAAGTTTTGCTTCACGCGTAACTACTCAGGTTAAGCCGGACCCGGAAACGGCCTCGGCGGCGGATGGTTTAGTTCAGCCGCCATCCGACTGCAAGCCCCGCGACCACGCCTGCCACAGTTTTCGGTTTTGTTTATGCCACCGATAAGCGAACCCGCCGCACCGCAGGGTCCGCCGCCCGCAATCGAGCGCACGTTCTAGCGGTTCCCCGCTTCGCGTCAACGGTGAATTCGCCTCGCCGGCAGAAATACCCGCCGCCGTCGTGCCTACGCCGCCTGCCGCAGCGCTGCCGGCGCTGGGGCCGGGGGCAGTCGTCGCACCGCCTCGGCGCACTGGGCGATGACGTGCTTGATGTCGCGGGTGCCCAGCTTGGTGAAGATGCGCCGCTTCTGCTCCTCCACCGTGCCCTTGCTGCGCTCCATCACCGCGCCGATTTCCTTGTTGCCCATCCCTTGTGCGGCCAGCTCCACGATGCGCTGCTGCTGCGGGGAGAGCTGCTGCCACGCCGCGCCGGGGGAGCGGCAGACCTCTTGCCTGATTAACTCCCCGTTGCGCGTGAAGAAGGCCACCTGCCCTTGGGCCACCGTCTCCACCAGCAGGAGCAACATCTCCTTGTCCACGGGCTTGGCCACGAAGCCGCGCGCGCCTAGGCGCAGGGCGGTGGTCTGCACCTCGGGGTTGTCGTGGGCGGTGAGGACGATGACGCGGGTGGCAACCTTGTGCGCGGCGAGCATCTTGAGCAACCAATCGCCGTGCGGGCCGGGCGGGAGGTCCCAATCGAGGAGGATGATCTCCGGGAGTTCGGCGGGGGTGGCGGTGCGCAGGGCGGCCCAGGCGGCCTTGGCCCCGGGGTAGTTGCCGGTGAGGGTGTGCCCGCCGCGCGTGAAGATGCGCTGCAAGAGCGCGGCGTAGCGAACTTGGTCCTCAACGATGGCGATTCTGAGTTTCTTGGAGGGCA
>JAYTIO010000786.1:0-2204 GCA_043731805.1 Pedosphaera sp.
GTTTCTGCTGATCCTGCTGCTGGCGTTGCCGGTGGTGCTGCTGGTGTCGGCGGGTGGGGGATTGTTCCTCGCGCGACGCGCGTTCCGTCCGGTCGAGAAGATTGTCCGCAGCGCGGAGCAACTCACGCTACACAACCTCAGCGGCCGCCTGCCTGTGCCGCAGACCGGTGATGAGCTGGAGCGGCTGTCCCTCGCGCTGAACCAGATGATAACGCGGCTCGATGGTGCCTTTCAGCACAATCGGCGTTTCCTGGCCGACGCGTCACACGAGCTGCGCACGCCGCTCACCATCCTGCGGGGCGAGCTGGAAGTGATCTCACAGCAGGCCGATGGCGAGCCGGAATTGCAGGATCGTATCGGCAGCGTGCTGGAGGAGGTCGAGCGACTGGCGAAAATTGTCGAGGGCCTGTTCGCGCTGTCGCGGCTCGACGCCGGCGAGGCGCAGGCCGAGTGGAAGTGTTTCGATTTGGCCCGGCTGGCCGCGACGACTGCCGAGCAGATGAGTTTGCTCGCGGAAGACAAGGGCATCGCCATCACCTGCGAGTCCGCTGGCGAAGTCACCGTTCAAGGCGACAGCGGTCGGCTAAAGCAGGTCATCGTCAACCTCCTCGACAACGCCATCAAATACACGCCCCCCGGCGGCAGTGTGGTGATTCGCACGAGTGCACGTGACGGCACCGCCTGTCTCGACGTGGCGGACACCGGCGTGGGCATTCCCGCCGCTGCGGTGCCGCGCGTATTCGACCGCTTCTTCCGCGTGGACAAGGCGCGCTCGCGTGCGGAGGGCGGCGCGGGCATCGGGCTGTCCATCGTCAAATCCATCACCGCCGCGCACGGCGGCAGTGTGTCCGTCGAGAGCGAGGACCAGCGGGGCACCTGCTTTCACATCCGCCTCCCGAAATCTTCCCCGGTGGCTGGTCCGGCCGATGAACCGCCCCGGGCCTCGCGAACGGATGCAAATTCTCCCTGATGAAGTCCATCTCAGCCCATGAACACTGACCCGCCGACCGACGCTCCCATCGTTGCGCCGGCGAAGCCCTCTTGTCGCGTCGGCGGCTGGACGTTCGTCGTCCTGCTCGTGGTTTGTGCCGCTGCCTGGCTGCTGCTGCGCCCGCCGGCGGGGCTGAAGGCAGTTGCGCTGGGAACCGCACGGGTTCCTGTCGTCGCGGTCACGAAGGCTGTCCGCACCAGCCTGTCGCACGAGCTGAAGTTCGACGCGGAGTTCCGGCCGTTTCAGGACATTGACCTGCACGCGCACGTGGCGGGCTTCGTGCAGCAGATGAACGTGGATGTGGGCACGAAGGTGAAGGCGGGGCAGGTCGTGGCGGTGATTGAAATCCCGGAGTTCAAGGAGGAACTGGAGCGTGCCCAGGCCGTCCGCACCCGCGCCGCCGGGGATGTCAATCGGGCGGAGGAGGATGTTCGTCGCGCGGAACTCGAAGTCGGCAAGACCGACGCCGGCCTCAAGCGCGCCGAGGCCGCGCATGCCGAGACGCGGATGACTCACGACCGGCTCGCCGCCGTGAGCAAGACCCAGCCTGGCCTCGTGGCGCAGCAGGAGCTCGATGTCTCGCAGGCGCGCGAGCGCACCGCGTCCGCGCAGGTGGAGGAGGCGAAGGCGTCGCAGGCCGCCGCGCGCGCCGGCGTGGCCGTGGCGCGGACGGGCATTCCTGCCGCGAAGGACACGGTCGCCGTGGCGGACGCCGACATTCACCGGATGCAGGCCAAGTTCGCCTACACGAAAATCATCGCGCCCTTCGACGGCATGATTACCAAGCGCTTCGCCGACGTGGGCGACCTTATCCGCGGCGGTCTTTCGCCCAGCGCGCCCGCCGTGCCCATCGCGCGGCTCGTCACGGTGGACAAGTTGCGGCTCGTTTTTCCCGTGTCGTCTTCCTATGTGGCGCGCGTGAAGGCGGGCCAGGCCGTGGAGTTCACGGTGCCCGAGCTGGGCCGCAAGTTCACCAACACCGTCGTGCGCGTGGCGGGCGAGGTGGACATGGCGACGCGCTCGATGGAGGCGCAGGTGGATGTGCTGAACCCGGACGGCACACTCATCCCCGGCATGTTCGCCAGCGTCGCGCTCACGCTTGACCGGCGCGACAAAGTCATCGTCGTGCCCATCGCCGCCATCGCGCGCGGGAGCCAGCCGAACGTCTTCGTCGTTGCGGCGGACAAAAGCATTGAGCAGCGCAAGGTGATGC
>JAYTIO010000787.1:0-12243 GCA_043731805.1 Pedosphaera sp.
GACTGGCAGATGGAGGTTAAAATCAAGAACCTCATCCGCTGGAACGCCATGGCAATGGTCGTGCGCGCCAATTCGCACACCAACGTCGGCGGTCACATCTCCTCGTTCGCTTCGAGCGCGACGCTGTATGACGTGGCGTTCAATCACTTCTTCCGCGGCCGTCACGGGGACTTCAACGGTGACTTGGTTTACTTCCAAGGCCACGCGTCTCCGGGCATTTACGCGCGGGCGTTTCTGGAGCGCCGGCTGGACGAAGTTCACTTGGGCAATTTCCGCCAGGAACTCGCCGAGGGCGGCGGGCTCTCGTCGTATCCGCATCCGTATCTGATGCCGGAGTTCTGGCAGTTCCCGACGGTCTCGATGGGCCTAGGCCCCATCGGCTCCATCTATCAGGCGCGGTTCAACCGCTACATGAAGGCTCGCGGCTTCATCAAGGGCGAGGAGTCGAAGGTCTGGTGCTTCGTCGGCGACGGCGAGAGCGACGAGCCGGAATCACTCGGCTCCATCACGCTCGGCTCGCGCGAGAACCTCGACAACCTCGTGTGGGTCATCAACTGCAACCTCCAGCGTCTCGATGGTCCGGTGCGCGGCAACGGCAAAATCATCCAAGAACTCGAAGCGCTCTTCCGTGGCGCGGGCTGGAACGTCATCAAAGTCATCTGGGGCAGCGACTGGGACGACCTGCTCGCCCGCGACACGACCGGCCTCCTGCTCAAGCGCATGGAAGAAGCCGTGGACGGCGACTTTCAGAAATACACCGTCGAGCCCGGCAGCTACATCCGGAAGCATTTCTTCGGCAAGTATCCCGAGCTGCTGTCGCTGGTGAACAACCTGACCGACGAGCAGCTTCGCAAGCTCATGCGCGGCGGCCACGACACCCGCAAAGTTTACGCCGCCTACCAGGCCGCGATGGAGCACAAGGGTTCGCCCACGGTCATTCTCGCCAAGACCATCAAGGGCTACGGCCTCGGCGAGGCGGGTGAGGGCCGCAACATTTCCCACAACCAGAAGAAGATGAACGAGAAGGAGCTCCGCGAGTTCCGCGAGCGCTTCAAGGTTCCCATCGGCGACGACGAGATTGCCGAGATGCCCTTCTACCGGCCCGCGCCCGACAGCGCGGAGACGAAGTATCTGCTGGAGCGTCGCAAGAAACTCGGCGGCTTCCTCCCGAAGCGCATCGTCAACGCCCCGCCCCTGGCCGTGCCGAAGCTCGAGTTCTTCGCCGACGCCTTCAAAGGCTCCGGCAAGTCGGTAGCCTCGACCACGATGGCCTTCGTCGGCCTGCTCCGCGGCCTGCTGAAGCACCCCGCCATCGGCCGCAACATCGTCCCCATCATCCCCGACGAGGCGCGCACGTTCGGCATGGACGCGCTCTTCCGCGAGGTCGGCATCTACGCGCACAAGGGCCAGCTCTACGAGCCGGTGGACAAGAAATCCCTGCTCTACTACCACGAGACCAAGGACGGACAGATTCTCGAAGAAGGCATCACCGAGGCCGGCTCGATGGCCTCGTTCATCGCGGCGGGCACGTCTTACGCCACGCACGGGGTGAACATGATACCCTTCTACACCTACTACTCGATGTTCGGCTTTCAGCGCGTCGGCGACCAAGTCTGGCTGGCTGGCGACATCAAGGCGAAAGGCTTCCTCCTCGGCGCGACGAGCGGCCGCACCTCGCTCAACGGCGAGGGCTTGCAACATCAAGACGGCCACAGCCTCTTGCTCGCGAGCACCATCCCGACGTTGATGGCCTACGACGCCGCCTTCGCCTACGAAGTCGCTGTCATCATCGCGGAAGGCCTGCGCCGGATGTATCAGGAGGGCGAGGAAATCTTCTACTACCTCTGTCTCTACAACGACAACTACGCGCAGCCCGCGATGCCAGCCGGCGTCGAGCAAGGCATCCTCGACGGCCTCTACAAGTTCCGCCCCGGCGCGACTGGCAAGACGCACAAGGCCCACCTCATCGGCAGCGGCCCCATCATCAACAGCGCGACGCGCGCGCAGGAAATCCTCGAACGCTACAACGTGTCCGCCGATGTCTGGAGCGCGACGAACTACAAACTGCTCCGCAACGACGCCCTCCGGTGCGAGCGGTGGAACATGCTTCATCCGACCGAACCGGCGAAGAAGCCGCGCGTCACCGAGTTGCTGGAGAAGGAACAAGGCGTGTTCGTCGCTGTGTCCGACAACATGAAGATTGTGCCCGACCAAATCGCCCCGTGGGTCCCCGGTGGCCTCACCACACTCGGCACCGACGGCTTTGGTCGCAGCGACACCCGCGAGCGTCTCCGCCGCTTCTTCGAGGTGGACGCGGAGCTGACCGTCATCGCCACGCTGCACGCGCTGGCGAAGAAGGGTGCCATCGAGCGCACTGTCGTGGCCCAAGCCATCAAGGACTTGAACGTGAACCCCGAAAAACTCGCGCCGGTTCTTCTCTGAGCCATCCTGTTCGCAAATCCCCCACCTGAATTTATGGACGTTAAACTCCCCAACCTCGGCGAAGGTGCCGACTCCGGCACCGTCGTCAACCTGCTCGTCAAGGCAGGCGACACCGTCACTGCCGGCCAAGGCCTCCTCGAACTCGAAAGCGAAAAGGCCGTCGCCACCATCCCCGCTCCGGCGGGCGGCGTGGTCGGCCAAGTCTTCGTGAAGCTCGGCGACAAGGTCAGCGTGGGCCAGCGCCTGCTTGCCATTGGCGAAACTGGCAGTGTGGCTCCGGCCCCTGCTGCCGCGCCCGTTGCGAAGGCCCCCGTGGCTGCGCAACCCGCCGCCGTCGAGGCCCCCATCGCCGACCTGCCGCCCGCGCAGCCCGGCGTGGAGCCCACCGCGTCGCCCTCCATCCGCCGCATCGCGCGTGAGCTGGGTATTGACCTCACTCAAGTCCGCGCGAGCGAGCGCGGCGGTCGCATCGTGATGAGCGACGTCCGCGCTTACATCGCCCAGCTTCAGCACCTCGCCGCCGCCCCGAAAGCCGCCCCCGCCGCCGCCGTGGCCGAGAAGCCCGCCGTCGAGAGCGTGGACTTCTCCAAGTGGGGTGAAATCTCGAAGAAGCCCATGTCCATGCTGCGCAAAGTCATCGCGCGCCGCATGACCGAGAACTGGAACGCCATCCCGCACGTCACGCAGTTCGACGAGGCGGACATCACCGCGCTCTTGGAGTTACGGAAGAAGTTCGCGCCCGCCTACGAGGCCAAGGGCACGCGGCTCACGCTGACTTCCTTCGCGCTCAAAGCCGTCGCCGCCACGCTCAAGAAGCATCCCATTTTCAACAGCTCGCTCGACGAGGTGGCCAACGAAATCGTGCTCAAGGAATACGTCCACCTCGGCCTCGCCGTGGACACCGACGCCGGACTCATCGTCCCCGTCCTCCGCGACGCAGACAAAAAGAGCCTGCTGGAATTGTCCAAAGACATCGAGGAGATGGCGAAGAAAGCCCGCGATCGCAAGGTCTCCGCCGACGAACTGAAGGGCGGCACGTTCACCATCTCGAACCAGGGCGGCATCGGCGGCGCGCACTTCACGCCCATCGTCAACAAGCCGGAAGTCGCCATCCTCGGCCTCGGCAAGGGCGCGTTGAAAGCCGTGGTGCGCGAGAAGCAAATCGTCCAGCGCATGATGCTCCCCCTCGCCATCAGCTACGACCACCGCGTGATTGACGGCGGTGCCGCCGCGCGGTTCACGGTGGACCTCCTCGCGGCCTTGGAGAGCTTCAAAGAAGCCGACGTCACCCTTTAATCCAACACCCTCTCCCAAACATGGAACCGACCAAGACAGACCTCGTAGTAGTAGGCGCCGGCCCCGGCGGATACGCCGCCGCCTTTTACGCCGCTGACCTCGGCAAGAAAGTGATTCTCCTCGAACGCGACCCCAAGCTCGGTGGCGTGTGCCTCAACCGCGGCTGCATCCCCTCGAAGGCGCTCCTCCACGCGGCCCACACCATCAGCGCGGCGAAGGAGTCCGCCCATCGCGGCATCACGTTCGGCGCACCACAAATCGAGTTGGACAAACTCCGCGCGTGGAAGGACTCCATCATTACCAAGCTCTCCGGCGGCATCACCCAGCTCGCGGCGAAGCGCGGCGTCACGGTCATCCACGGGCGCGGCTACTTCGAGGGTTCGAACACCCTGCGCGTCGAGACCGACGCTGGCCAGCAGTTCATCGCCTACGACCACGCCATCGTCGCCGTCGGCTCCAAGCCCGCGCTGCCGAAGGCCTTTAACCTCGGCAACCCGCGCGTCATGACCTCCACCGAGGCACTGGAGATGGAGGAGATTCCCGAGACGCTGCTCATCATCGGCGGCGGCTACATCGGCATGGAACTCGGCACCGTCTATGCCGCACTCGGCAGCAAAATCACCGTCATCGAGGCGCTGGATAACATTCTCCTCGGGGCCGACGCCGACCTCGCCCGGCCCGTGATGGCTTACGCGAAGAAGAACTTCTCCGAGGTCCGCGTGAAGGCGAAGGTCCTGAAAATGTCCACCGCCGGGAAGCAAATCAAAGTCATCTCCGAGCACGAAGGCCAGCAGAAGGAAGAACTCTACGACCGCGTCCTCGTCTCCGTGGGCCGCGCGCCGAACAGCGACGACCTCGGCCTCGAAAACACCAAGGCCAAGCTCGACGAAAAGGGCTTCCTCATCGTCAACGACCAGCAGCAGACCAGCGACCCAGCCATCTACGCCATTGGCGACATCGCGGGCGGCGTGATGCTCGCGCACAAGGCCTCGCGCGAGGCCCGCACCGCCGTGGAAATCATCACCGGCGAATCCAGCGGCGCGGACAAAGCCATCATCCCCGCCGTCGTCTTCACCGACCCCGAGGTCGCGTGGTGCGGCCTGACCGAAGCCGAGGCGAAGGCCAAAGGCATCGAAGTCACCGTCGCGAAGTTCCCGTGGGGCGCGAGCGGCCGCGCGCTGACCTTCGACCGCACCGACGGCCTGACCAAGCTCATCATTGACCCCGTCACCGAGCGCGTGCTGGGCGTGGGCATCGTCGGGCACGGCGCGGGCGAACTCATCGCCGAGGGCGTGCTCGCCGTCGAGATGGGCGCGACCGCGAAGGACCTTTCCCTCTGCGTCCACCCGCACCCGACCCTCTCCGAGACGTTGATGGAAAGCGCCGAAGTCTTCTACGGCCACGCCACCCACGTCTTCGCGCGGAAGAAGTAGGTCACTTCCTTCGCGACAAAACGCCCGGGACGCACCCGACGTTCACTCGTCATCGCGGAGAGTCTTCCCGTCACCGCCCCGCGCTGCTCGCGCGCCGTCGGAAGATTCCGGGGAACCGCCGCTTGGCTCCCGGTAGATTTTCGGGGCCGCCGAGCACCGGTTGATGCTTCCCGAGCATCCCCGCAAGCGCACCGGGTAGCGTCACCCGAATCCCACCGATTAACCGGAGAACCCCGGGGATTTCGCGAAATTCCCGGCATTCTCCCCATGGTCATCCAAGTTTTTAGTCCTGATTATCAAGAACTTACGAAGATCCTTCCGTTTTTTAAGTCGCGCAGTGGAGAATATCCCTTGCGGAGGGTGGGGTGACTTGTCAGAAGGGCGGAAAGCCAACCAACGAGAATCAAGGAACCACTATGGCTGGCTGACGCGCTTTGCCTAGCCGGCAACGATTTCGGCCGATTTGAGAAGGCAGCGGCTCTACTAGTCTCAAAGGCAAAGCAGCTTAATAACAAGGAGCCTTTTCGCCTAAAGAGGCCCTGGCTCTGGTAGAGGCAATCAAGAGTGCGCAGCAGCTCGGAACCGCTCCCAGGTAGAGCGTTTCTCTGTGTGTCAAATACCGGCTCACCCAAAATCCGAGTTGCCCAACCGGGGCGAAGCAGTTACCAAAAACCCACCCGACCGCACTGCCGCCACGCGCCCTCTTCGCATATGACCTTCACCAGCCTGCCCATCGCGTTTGTGCGGAGGCTCCCAGCCTGATGGAAGCGGCCGAGCGACAGGCTCAACCCGTGCCGGCCAGTGGGCATACGCGCCGCTGGCATTGGCTGCTGCTGTTGGCCTGCGGGCTTTATTGCCACGGCGTGCTGCTCACCAATGACTTGGTGTATTGGGACGGCTGGTATCTGCGAGTCTGGCTGACCTCGGGAAACTGGGCGCAGACCCACGAGTTTTTCAGCTCCGTGGGAATGCCGCTCTACGCTTACTTCAACTGGGCCTTCGCCGGGCTGGCCGACCCAGTGCCGTCCATGATGGCGGTGACGGTGGCCTGTCTGCTGGTTTCCAGTTTGCTGACCTACGAAATCGGCGTGTGTTCCGCTTGGCTGACGGCGGAGGAATGCTTGGCGGTGGCTCTGCTGGGCACCGCCCCGGCCCTGTCCCAGCCGCAGAGGGACCGCAAGCGAGGAGGGGACTGGAGCGCGTCCAGCAGCGCGGTGGGGTTGGGAAACTGATAGACACTTTTGGCGATGAAGGCGTGGGCCAGCCAAGTGCGGGCGGCGGGCGGAGCGCCGTTGCCGCACCAATCGTAGCGGCGGGTGAAGCGGCTCAGGTTGGTGAGGGAGCTGACTTCGCAGAACTGCTGGTCCAAGGCGGAGAGGGGTCCCAGTTCTGCGGCCAGCGCGGAAAAAAGCTGGCGTTGGAGGTGGTGGAAAATCGTCGTCAGGTCCGGCATGAATACCAGTCGATCCGCGCACCTGACGGTTCAATCAAAGGCGTAAAAAGCCAAACAATTCTGGGTTTTGCAAGAGCGTCTTAATCCTGCGCTTAATTCTCCGGTCCCGCAGGATTAAGATTACGAGCAAGATAAGGTTACGACTCCGAGCAGGCGGAGATTAAGCGTTGCCAACCCGCTGTAAGTTTGGCACCAACTCCACCGTGTTCGCCCGTCTGGCCAAGCTCGCATTAACCCTCCTGTTCCTCGGGAGCATCGCGCCGGTCTGCTTCGCGCCGGACAGCGTGACCATGCGGATCCTCACGGACACCGGCTCGCGCACGGCCTTGCTGGATCCCATGACCTTCAACGCGGGCACCATCAAACAAGGCCTCGTCTCGCTGGGCTTCACCGACCCCACCCCGCGCGCGGAGCGTTTCGCGATTGATAACAAGGCCAACCCCGCGACTTTGGAATCCATGACCGTCGCCACCTGGCCGCTGCTGCCCGGGCTGACCGCCAAGAGCACGGTCGCCCCGAGCCGGGGAAACTACTACGCCTTCAACCGGCAGGAGCCGGTCAACTACTACGCCAACGTCGAAGAGCCCAACGTGCAACGCGCCCCGCTCGTGCGCCCGGTCTTCCAAGCCACCGAGCACACCACCTCTCGCGCCACTCCGCCCGGCATCCGGCCGCCGGGCCGCAAGGACGGCTACGCTTGGTTTCCCCAGGAATTGTCCGGGATCGAAAAGCCGCGCTTCGATCGCCCCGCCTACGATTACTCCGGCCCGCCGTTCCTCTTCTCCCTGCCGCCGGAGATGCTCAAAAATCCGCTCATTGCCAACGATCCGAACCTGATGCGCCTTTTCGTGAAGACCAACGAGGCCGGCCTGCGGGCCGCCCACGACGCGGTCAGCGGCACCCAACACATCCGCCGGATGCGCCCCGCGTCGTTCTGGGACAACGTCGAGGCTCCGAATAATCCGCGCGCCGATTACGCCGACGGCACCGACTTCGAGACCCAAGCCCGCAATGCCTCCAAGGTGCTCACCGACCTCCGCGACCCCTCACTGCCGCCCGTCAACCCGAACGACCCCCGCCCGTCCTTCGACTCGCGGCCCGGCTACAATCCCCAGCGTCAGCGCTGAGGCCGTCGCCGTCGTCGTGAGGCGGTGGAAGTTTTTGCAATGCTCCCCCGCTGACGGCTGACCGCTGATAGCTGTCCGCTAACCCGCTTGCCTTCCGCCCGTTCTCCCGAAATCCTCCCGCCACTCCGATGCCGGACTCGCCTAACCTCACCGCGCTACTGAAGCAATACTTCGGCTACGCGAGTTTCCGCCCGCTCCAGGAGGAAATCATCCGCGACGCCCTCGCGGGTCGCGATGTGATGGCCTTGCTCCCCACCGGCGGCGGCAAGTCGCTCTGTTTCCAGCTCCCCGCCCTCGCCCGCGGCGGACTCACGGTGGTCGTCTCGCCGCTCATCGCGTTGATGAAGGACCAGGTGGACGCGCTCACGGCCAGCGGCGTCCCGGCGACGTTTCTGAATTCCTCCCTCAACGCCAACGACGCTCGCGCTCGCCTGCGCGGCTTGCACAACGGCGAATACCGCCTCCTCTACGCCGCGCCTGAACGCCTCATGCTCTCGGGGATGCTCGCCGACCTCGAGCGCTGGGGCGTGAACCTCTTCGCCATTGATGAGGCGCATTGCATCAGCGAGTGGGGCCACGATTTCCGCCCCGAGTATCGGCAGATTGCCCAACTCCGCGACCGCTTCCCGCAAGTCCCCTTCATGGCGCTCACCGCCACCGCCACCGAGCGCGTGCGTGAGGACATCGCCGAGCAACTCAAGCTCCGCGACCCCGCTCGCTACGTCGCCAGCTTCAACCGGCCCAACCTCAACTACCGCATCAGCGCGAAGACCGGCGCTTACGGGCAAGTCCTCGACTTCCTCCGCGCCCACCCGCGCGACAGCGGCATCATCTACTGTCAGGCGCGCAAGACCACCGAGTCCCTCGCCGAGAAGCTCCGCGCCGACGGCATCAAGGCCGCGCCCTACCACGCCGAAGTCCCGAAGGACGAGCGCTCCGGCAATCAGGAAGGCTTCCTCCGTGACGAAATTCGCGTCATCTGCGCGACCATCGCGTTCGGCATGGGCATCAACAAGCCCAACGTCCGCTTCGTCATCCACTACGATTTGCCCAAGAACATCGAGGGCTACTACCAGGAGACCGGCCGCGCGGGCCGCGATGGTTTGCCCAGCGAATGCCTCCTGCTCTTCAGCCCCGGCGACGTGCAGAAATACCTCGGCTTCATCAGCGAGAAGCCGCCCGCCGAGCAAGTCATCGCGCGCGAGCAGCTCTCGCAAATGGTCCACTACGCCGAGTGCTCCGGCTGCCGCCGCGTGGAGCTGCTAGCTTACTTTGGTGAGGACTCGGCGGAGGAAAACTGCGGCGCGTGCGACAACTGCCTCACGCCCCGCGCCACCTTCGACGGCACCGTGGCCGCGCAGAAGTTCATGTCCTGCGTCTTCCGCATCCGGCAGGCCAGCGACTTCGGCACCGGGCTGAACCACGTCATCGAAGTCCTCACCGGCGCGCAGAGCGAACGCGTCCTGAAGTGGGGCCACGACAAACTCACCACCTACAACATCGGCCACGAGCACACGCGCTCCGAGTGGGCCGCCATCGGGCGCGAGCTCATCCGCCTCGGCTACCTGCGCCAGACCACGGACAAATTCCCCGTCATCGAACTCACCGACGCGGGCCGCGCCGTCCTGACCGCCCGCGCCAAAGTCACGTTGACCAAGCCCGTCTCTGCGCCGGATAAAGTCGTCAGCCACGTCGGCGAAATCGCCTGCGACGAACTGCTCTTCGAGAAACTCCGCCGCCTCCGCAAGGAACTCGCCGACGCCCGCGCCGTGCCCAGCTACATCGTCTTCTCCGACGTGGCGCTGCGGCAGATGGCCCGGCTCTACCCGCAGACCGAAGCGGACTTCAGCCGCATCAGCGGCGTCGGCACGAGCAAGCTCCGCGACTTCGGCGCGCAGTTCCTGGAGGAAATCGCCGCCCACCTCCGCGCCAACCCGAAGCAAATCTTCGCCGACGATTCCTTCCGGCAGAGACCCTCCGCCCCGCAGCGCAGCAAGCTCACCGAGACCGTCGTGGCCACGCTGCACTACTGGCGCAACGGCCGGACGGCGGAAGAAATCGCGCACCTCCGCGACGTGAAGCCCAGCACCATCTACGGCCACCTCGCCGACGCCGTGGACGCCGGGGAAGCGGTGGACCTGAACCGCGTGCTGACCCCCGACCAGCAGACGCGCGCTGCGAAGGCCTTCTACCAATACGGCTGGGGCAACCTCCCCGGCGCGCTCGAATCGCTTGGCCCCGGCTACGACTACGGCCAGCTCAAGGTCTTCCGCGCCGTGAAGAACCGCGAGGGGCGGGCGGCGGACGGCTAGCCGCAGCGCTTTGCTGGCTCACAACTCCCCCGCCAGCACACGCACGGCGGCGGCGCGGATGCGGCCGTCCTGCGCGCCCAGCAGCTTGGTTTGCAGGTCGGTGGCCGGGAGGTTCAGGGCTTGGTGAATCCACAGCGCGGCGAGCTGTTGCTTCTCGTCCTTGAGCGTCGCGGTCCAGGTCTTCAGCTCGGGCGCGACGGCGGCGGAGCCTTTCTCCACGAGCAGGCGGGTGGCTTGGGAGGTGTTGAAGTGATTGGGGGAAAGCAGTTCGTTGAGCAGCGCGGTCGTGCTGGCCTTGGCGAACTCAGGACTCTTCAAGCCGGCCTTGCCCTTCACGCCGATGCGCCAGATGCGGCCATGCTCGCGGTCACGGCGCGGGTCGCGGAAGTCCACTTCGCCGTGGTTGATGATGGGGTTGCTCCAGTCGGCGATGTAGAGAGCGCCGTCGGGGCCTAGCTTCACGTCAATCGGGCGGAACGTGTTGCTCGTCGTGCGGCAGAGGTCGGGGCCTTGCTTGGTCACGTAGCCGGAGCCGGACTCGGACACGTCGAAGGTCGTCACACGGTTCGCGCGGAAGTCGCACGTCACCAAGCGGCCCTGCCAGTCGGCGGGGAAGTGCGTGCTGCGGATGATTTCCAGGCTCGCGAACTTCGGGTAGTTGCCCGGACTCACGCTCTGCATCTCACGCCGCATTTTCGCGTAAGTGAAATACATCGCGCCGGGCACGGCCCAGCTCACGCCTTTGAAGCCCGCGCCGTCCGTCACGAAGCTCTGACCAAACTCGTCGAACTGGTGGCCCCACGGGTTGCACCAGCCCTTGAACATCACTTCCAACTTCTGCGTGGCCGGCTCGAAGCGGAAGATGCCGCCGCTGCGCAGGCGCACGACGCCGTGGGGCGTCTCGATTTCGCTGCGGGTGTAGATGGACTGGTTCATCCAGAGGCGTCCGTCCGGGCCCCAGCGGAGCGTGTGCAAGTTGTGGTGCGTGTCCTCGGTGCCGAAGCTGGAGAGGACGATGCGCCGCTGGTCGCCGACGAATTTCTTCGGGTCGGTCTGCTTGAAGTGCAGCAGCTCCGTGCTCTGCGCGACGTAGCAGCCGCCGTCGCCGGGGATGACGCCGGTGGGGATGAGCAGGCCCTCGGCGAAGACCGTGGCCTTGTCGGCCTTGCCCGCGCCCTTGGTGTCTTCGAGCACGATGATTTTGTCGTGCGCGGCCTCGCCCGGCTCGACTTGCGGATAGACCTCGCTGCTGGCGACCCAGAGGCGGCCCTGCGGGTCGAAGTTGATTTGGATGGGCTTGGCGAGGTGCGGGTTCTCGGCCCAGAGCGTGACCTCGAGGCCGTCGGCCACGGTGAACTCGGGCGTGGGCTGCGGCGTGTGCTTGGCGGCGGCGGCCTTGCCGAGCAACGCGGCGGGCTGGAGTTCGGGGCCGGGCTTGAAGCTGGCGTCGTTCAGGTGCTTGCACAGCTCGCGAATCTTCTTCTCCTCGGCGGCGATGAGCGGGTCGAACTGCGGCATCTCGACGGCGTTCTTGCCCTGCTCGCGTTTCCGGAAGCCGAAGATGTAAGCCATGTTCGCCGGGCGCGAGCGGTGGAAGTAGAACTCGTTTTTACGGAGGATGACGGGGCGAAGAAGCGCCCCTGCCGCTACCCCCCGATTGAATGATACCTCCAGCTTTGGCAGTAGAGCCTGCTGAATCCGGCTCGCAAGCATCATGTAACCCTTGTTATCCAAATGAATGCCATTGCCCATTATAGTTTGCAGCTTACAGCTCCATGGATGGTAATCTTCGTGGATGAAACCTTCAAAAAGGGGGACGTAAGTCAGCCGCCGAGCAACGGCAATTTGAGCCAGCGCATCTGAGTAGGCCTTGAGTTGCACGTTGTGGTGGTCGATTGCCTCCAGGCGTCTTTTTGCTTCGCCAGACGGTCGCACCACCTCCTCGTCAGTAAATGATTGGCTGGTTTTCACATGCCGAATCGGCCCCAGCAGCACGAAGCGGCACCCCGGCGACAGCTTCTCAATCGCATCCAGCAGCCGCTCGTAATCCTCCTTGAACTTCGGCAGCCCCGCCTCGCCCGCGAAGGACGCCGCCATGCCGTAGCCGATGAAGGCCACGGTCGGCTTGGTCTCCTCGATTTGTTTCTGGAGCAGCTTCCACGCTTCGCCCTCCGGCTCGT
>JAYTIO010000788.1:0-2650 GCA_043731805.1 Pedosphaera sp.
CGCCGGAGGCCGACAGCTTCGCCCAACGTGCCTTGCTCCTGCGTTACGACGCGGCAGAGAAGGCCCCGATTGCCGCCGGGAAGTTGCTGCAAGCCCGCCACACGGACGACCAGGCTGGCATCCAGGGCGGTGAAGGGGTCGGGCATCGGGGGCGGATATTGTTTTGCGAGGCGGGCGAAGCAAGTGGTTTTCCGGCGAGTGGAAGAGCGTCCGCGCGCCCGCTCAATGCCACTGCTGTAACTCGACGATGTTGCCCTCCGGGTCGGCCAGGTAGATGAGCGTGAGCCGGCCCGCACCGGGGATGTCGAGGGTCACGAGTTGGCCGACTTCTTTGCCGCCCCGCGCGAGAATCTCCAGCCGCTTCGCCGCCACGTCGGGCACTTCGAAGGCGAGGTGGGCGAAGCCAGGGCGGTTCAACGCGGTGGGCAGCAGCGGCAGGGTTTGCTCGTAGGTGAAAATCTCAAGTGTCGGCCCGCGCTCGCCGTGGCCGGGCAGGCGCAGGTGGCGGCCACGAATCCGCGCGCCGGGCAGGGCCGTGAGCGCGTCAACGTGCGGGCCGTGGTGGTCGCGCTCCGAGCTGACCGGTTCGCAGGCGAAGACCTGGGTATAGAAGGCGACCAGCCGCTGCCAGTCGTGGGCGATGAGGTTCGTGTGCGCGTAGCGGATGCCGGCAGCGGCGGACGTGGACATGGCGGGGCAGTTAGTGGCCGGTCTTCACTTCGACGACATCATGCGCGCCCGCTTCCTTCACGCCGGCGGCGGTCACGCGGATGTAGCGGGCACGCTTGCGGAGTTCGGCCAGGTTCGCTGCGCCGAGGTAGCCCATGCCGGATTGGATGCCACCGATGAGCTGTGCCAGCGTGCGTTCGAGCGGGCCGGAGACTTCCTTCAAGGCCTCCACGCCTTCCGCCGCGACCTTACGCGTGGCGTCGGCGGTCGAGTGGCCGTAGCGCGCGGCGGAGCCGGCCTTCATCGCGGCGAGGCTGCCCATGCCGCGGTAGTGCTTGAAGAGCTTGCCGCCGATTTCAAGAATTTCGCCCGGCGCTTCCGCGCAGCCCGCCAGCACGCCGCCGCAAATCACCGCTTGGGCCAAGGTCAGTGCCTTGACGATGTCGCCGGACTTGGTGATGCCGCCGTCAGCGAGAATGGTGACGCGCTTTTCCGCCGCCGCGCGCGAGCAGACGTAGAGCGCGGTCATCTGCGGGATGCCCACGCCCGCCACGACGCGCGTGGTGCAAATGGAGCCGGGGCCTTGACCCACTTTGATGACGGTCGCGCCCGCGTCCGCGAGGAAGGCCACGCCCGCCGCGCTGGTCACGTTGCCCGCGATGATGGGCAGCTCGGGGAAGGCGTCGCGCAGCATCCGCACGGTGTCGCCCACGCCCTGGGTGTGGCCGTGGGCGGTGGAGACGGCGACGGCGTCGAGGCCGCGTTCTACCAAACCACCGACGTGGGCGAGGATGCGGTCGCGGTCCAGTTCGCCGAAGGCATTGCGCGTGGCGCTGACCGCCGCGCCGCAGACGAGGCGGAAGTGTGAGTCGCGCGCGGGCTTGAACTGCGCGGCGCGCTCCGACGTGATGCGCTCGATGTCGCTCATCGTGAAGAGGCCGCGCAACCGGTCCGCGTCATCCACCACGAGCAGCTTGTGGATGCCGGGGTGGTCGTTGAAGAACTTGTCGGCCGCCGCGATGGGGTTCTTGCCGAGCTGCTTCTCCGTCAGCGTGAAGACCTGGTCGCGGGGCGTGAGCGACTCGGCGACGGTGCGCTTGGCGTAACGCGGCTTGACCACACTGCCGGAGAGCAGGCCGAGCAACTTGCCCTGCTCATCCACGACGGGGAAAGTGCTGAAGGCAAAGCGCTTCTCCTCGATGCGGGCGAGCACGCCGCCAATGAGCTGGTCGGGCGCGACCTTGATGGGTTCCTGAATCAAGCCGTGGACGTGGTTCTTCACCCGGCCGACTTCGGAGAGTTGCTGCTTCTCCGGCATGTTGTAGTGGATGAGTCCGAGGCCGCCGTTGAGCGCCATGGCGATGGCCATGCGGGCCTCGGTCACGGTGTCCATGTCGGAGGAGACGACGGGGATGTTGAGCTGGAGGCTGTCTGCCAGCGTGGTGTCGAGTTGGGTGTCGCGCGGGAGGATTTCGGAATAGAGCGTGGCGAGCGTGACGTCGTCGTAAGTCAGCGCGGTGCCGGCCTGATTCGGGAAAAAGCGTTCCGCCGACTGGTAGAACTCGGCGTCGAGGGTGTGAGCGGCGGTGGAATTTGCCATGCCAGTTAATGCCCGGCGCGGGCGGCGGGTGGCAAGCGGGAAGTGCCGGAGGGGGAAAAGTAATCAGTAATTCGTGGTTGGAAATAATCACCGCTTCCCGATGGAAGCCGGTGCAAGGCCTCCGGCCGCCACGACGCGCGTCTTCGCCATACCCATGAACCGGTGCCGGCGACTTCCAGTCTTCGTCTGTGGGCTGCGGCGGTTCGAGGCGGCCCCGAGTATCCAACCCGCAAGGCGGCGGCTGGAAGCCGCCGGCATGGGTTCATGGGCCGCAATCGCGGCCCTAGCCCTACTTGGCGGATTCGACCCTCCTTTCGAGTATTTTCGGGGGTGGCTCGTGCTGATTTGCCAATGATTCGCCACTTGCCTGCAGCCAAAGTG
>JAYTIO010000789.1:0-3668 GCA_043731805.1 Pedosphaera sp.
GCCTGGGCGTCGAGAGCGTTCTCGACCAACTCCTTCACGACGCTCGCCGGGCGCTCGATCACCTCGCCGGCGGCGATTTGATTGGCGACTTGCTCGGGCAGGAGGCGGATGCGGTTCATCGCGGTGCGGGAGTGTCCGCGCGGGCAGGGGAGGCGGCAAGGGTTTTGGCGCGAGGCGGCTCCGACCGGGGCGTGCAGCGAGTCGGAGCATCGGCGGCGCGGCCAAATTTAGACTTTTTTCCCCGGCCGTTCCATACCACAATATGGCCCGGTTTTGCAGCCCGCCGGCAGCGGCAAAGGCAACCACGATTCATGACAGTTTTATCCATCGGCATTTGCGCGGTCGTGGGCTTCCTCGTGACTTGGGGGCTGATCCCGGTGCTGCTGGACATTTGCCGCCGTCGCGGGGGAGGGCAGCGGGACAAGGATTTTCACCAGACCCACAAGACGCCGATTCCACGCTTCGGGGGCATTGCCCTCGCGGCAGGGTTCGGCGCGGTCGCCCTAGTGGCGGCCTATTTCACCGAGGACGCAGTGTCCCGGGAACTGTTCGTGGTGGTGCTCGGTTCGCTCGCGGTGTTCGGCCTCGGCTTGCTGGACGACCTGCGGCCCATCGGGCCGCGGTGGAAGTTGTTCGGGCAGATCGTCATCGCCCTCGCTGTGGCCTTGGGGGGCGCAACCATCGAGTCGGTGACGAATCCCCTGACCGGGGTGGCCTACGAACTGGGGATGTGGGGGTTGGCGGCCACCGTGTTGTGGCTGGTCGCGCTGACGAACCTGATCAACATCATTGACGGGATTGACGGCCTGGCCGGGGGCATCAGCCTGATGCTGATGGTGCTGCTGGTCCACGCCAGCACGGGGGGCACGTCGTTCGTCCTGCTCGTGGCCGTGGGGATGATCGGGGCGCTGATGGGCTTTCTCTACTTCAACTTCCCGCCCGCGCGCATCTACATGGGTGATGGTGGGGCGTATCTGCTCGGCTTCCTGATCGGGGCGTTGACGTTGGTGACCTCCAACAAGGGGACCGTGGCGGCCGCGCTGGTGGCCCCGGTCTTTGCGCTGGCCCTGCCGATCATTGACGTGAGCTTGGCGATCCTGCGGCGCGGGCTCAAGGGGCTGCCGGTCTTCCGCCCCGACCGGCGGCACATCCACCACCGGTTGCTTGAGTTCGGCTTTTCCCGCCGGCGCACGGTGCTGACGCTGTATGTCCTCTCCACGCTGTTCCTGCTGATGGCGTTCGGCGTGTTCTGGTCGCAAGGCCGGCTGGTGCCGCTCTTCCTGGGCGTTTGCTTCCTCGTGGTCATCTACATCGTGCATTCCTTCATGCTGGTCGCCTCCAAGTATTCCCTCCGCACGTTCTGGCAGGAGACTTCGGATATGCGCCGGGAATCCCGCTACACGATGCACCTGGCGCAGTGGCTTGAGATGGAGGCCGAGCGCTGCCAGTCGCCAGAGCAGTTGTGGAAGGACTTCGTCTTCATCGCCGACAAGCTCGAACTAGCCGAGGTGCGGCTGTTGCTACACGGCGGGGTGCTCGTCTGGCGTTCGCCCAACTGTCCCAGCGCGCCGGAGGAACTCGAACGCAAGCACCACGAATTCCACGGCTCGGCCATCAGCGGCATCGAATTGGCGGTGAGGAAGGACGGCCTGATTCCGCGCCTCTTTGAAATGAAGTCGGAACTGGCGGCGGAGGCCTGGTTCAAGGCGGCCACCCGTTGGCGCCTCGCCAACCGGGCCGAAATCGCCCTCGCCCCGGACAGCCAGCGGTTGGTGGCCATCCAGCGGCCGGTGGCCAGCGTGCCGGGCTAGCGGGCGGTGCGAACAACTGAAGTGCGCCCCGCTCAGAGCCGGTGCTGCACGAAGGCGAACTCCGCCACCGGCTGCCCGCCCACGAGGTGTTCCTGAATGATGCGCTCCAAGACTGCCGGGGTGCAGGAATGATACCAAGTGCCCTCGGGATACACGACGGCGATGGGGCCGCGCGTGCAGACCTGGAGGCAGTTGGCCTTGGTGCGATAGACCAGCGCCTGCGGGCCGACGAGGCCGAGTTCCTTCAAGCGGCGCTTGAGATAATCCCACGACTCGACGCTCATCTCGCGCGGGCTGCACTTGGGCTTGGGCTGGTCCGCGCAGAGGAAGATGTGGCGGCGGAATTTGTCCACGCCCAGCTCGGTGACGCGCTTGGTCAGTTCGCTTTGCAACTCGAGGTTCATGTCGGTCAGTGGTTGCCCAGACCGAGCAACTTCGGGGTGAGGAGAAATTTCAACGAGCCGACGCGCTGGTCCACGGTCTTCACACAGGCGACCGCGCCCTTGGACAACTCCAGCGCCTCCGCACACTTCAGGCCCAGCATCCGCCGCACGCGCGCCGAGAGCGTTGGCTCGTGGCCGACGAGCAGGACATGGTCTGCGTCCGGCAGATGGCCCAGCCAGTCCGCGAAGGCGGCGGCGGCGGTTTCGTTCAACAGGGCGGGCGTTTCCTGCGCCTGGACGGGCCGCGCCGCGTTCGTGCCGGCGAGCACGATGGCCAGCGTCTGCTGCGCGCGCACGAGTGGGCTGGTGAACGCCAAGTCGAAGGCGACGCCGCTGTCGCGCAGGCACAGCCCAACGCGGTGGGCCTGCTTACGGCCGACGGGCGAGAGCGGGCGCCGGGCGTCGTCCGCGCCGTCCAGCGCCTCGGCGTGGCGGAGGAAGTAGAGTTTCATCGGGCGGCGAGGATTAAGACTAGGCTGCCTACGGTTGCGGTTGGAAAATAATCCGACTGAACGCCCGGGGCACAAACTCCGCCTTTCCAAAGTTCGCGCTGCTCGCCCGCACGGCTTTCTCCGTCCAGCTCTCCAGCGCGAACGTCAGGCTGCCGCGCCCGGCGAAGAACACGCGGAGGTCGCCCGCCTGGAGTGGCGCGGTCTGCGCGCGGTTGGTGGCAAAGTCCACCTGCGCCACGCGGTCCAGCGGGATGCTGACGAAGTTGTCCGCGACGGCGAAACGCAGCTTGCCGTCCTTCAGCTCCACCAGCCGGCCGGCCACGGAGTCGCGGTTCACGAGTCGGCCCACGTCGTTCGCCACATTGGGCACGAGGGGCGCGGCGGTTTCCTCCAAGCGTCCATCCCACTCGCTGACGCGGAGGTTCGCCAGCCGCATCGGTCCCTGGCTTTGGTTCACGAGGCGGATGCCGGTGCCCTCGCCGCCGAAGCCTTCGGCGTCCAGCCACTGCTTCACCACCACGCCGTTGATGAGCAGCGTGATGGTCTTCTGCTCGCGGCTGCACTTGATGGCGATGCGCGCCTGATTGGTTTGCTGGAGCGTCGGACTGACGACCATGCCGAGTTGGCGCACCGCGTCCTTGTGCCGCACCAGCAGGAGCTGCGTGGAATAGCTGTTCAACTGGAGGCTGTAGAAACCCCCGAAGGGCGGCTCATCTGCCGTCTGCGCCAAGCGCACGGGCTGGAGCGAATCCGTGTAGAGCGCGATGGCCAGCGCGAACTGCCCGCGCCACGCTAGGTCGAACTCCAGCGTGGAACTCGCCGGCAGCTTCACGTCGCGCGCGATGGACGCGGGCTGCGACGCAACGAACGCGCCGTTCACGAAATGCCACTGGCCGCCGTTCAGCGCGCCCGGCAGGGACTTGCCCATCGTCCAGCCCTCCAGTCCGTCCGGGCCGGCGAAG
>JAYTIO010000790.1:0-6352 GCA_043731805.1 Pedosphaera sp.
CTGATGAAGATGCTGCTCATCGGCCTGGGCAAGCACGAGGGCGCGAAGATTTACCACCGCGCGTTCGTGGACTACTCCTTCGATCAGATCGTCCGCAGCGTGGGCCGGCGGGTCATCGAGAAGGGCCGCATCCTCGCCGGCCTGGGCATCGTCGAGAACGCCTACGACCAGACCGGCCTCATCCGCGCCGTGTTGCCGCATGAGCTGGAAGCGCAGGACAAGGAACTCCTCGCGCTCGCCGGCAAATGGCTTCCCCGCCTGCCCTTCGACCACGCCGACCTCCTGCTCGTGGACGAGATCGGCAAGGAGATTTCCGGCTGTGGCATGGACACGAACGTCATCGGCCGCAAGCGCTACGAGCACTGGACCGAGGCGCACGAGTTTCCCAAGGTGAAGAAGATCGTCATCCGCAGCCTCACCGAGCAGACGCACGGCAACGCGACCGGGCTGGGCAAGTCCGAGTATTGCCTCACGCGCGTGGTCACGGCGATGGACAAGCGCGTCACCTACATCAACGTCGCCACCGCCTGCTACCCGCAGGTGGCGATGATCCCGCCGCACTACGACACCGACCGCGAGTTGCTCGACGTGGCGCTCGCCACCGTCGGCCTCGTCGAGCCGCCGCACGTCAAGCTGCTGTGGATTCAGAACACCCTGCGCGTGGAGGAAGTCGAATGCGGCGAGGCGTTCCTGCCGCTGGCGCAGGGGCGGAGCGATTTGGAAATCCTCACCGAAGCCCGCGCGCTGCCGTTCGACACGCACGGGCTGCTGCCGCGCACCATGGCAGTGCCGACGCCGGGTCACTGAACCGGAGTGCGCTTGCAGCTTCACGACCGCCCTCTGCCAACGCCCGCCGAGCAGCTCGCGGGCGACGAGGCGCTCCTCAACACCTGCGAGGCCGACGGCGGCGCGACCCTTCGCTTCTGGGAATCGCCCGTCCCCTTCGTCGTCGTTGGCTACGGCAACGAAGTCGCACGGGAGGTGAACGAGGCCGCCTGCACGGCCGACGGCGTGCCTGTGTTTCGCCGGTGCAGCGGCGGCGGCACGGTGCTGCAAGGGCCGGGCTGCTGGAACTACGCGCTCGTGCTGGCCATCGCCTCGGACGCCGCGCTCGCCAGCGTGGCGGGGGCGAACCGCTTCATCCTCCACCGCACCGCCGCCGCGCTGGCCGGCTTGCTGGGCGAGCCGGTGGAGCGCTGCGGCGACACCGATCTGGTCTGGCGCGGCCGCAAGTTCTCCGGCAACGCCCAGCGGCGGCGGCGCACGCACCTGTTGTTTCACGGCACGCTCCTGCTCGGCTTTGACCTCGCGCTCGTGGCGAAGTATCTGCCGCCGCCCTCGCGCGAGCCGGCGTATCGGCAAGCCCGGCAGCACAGCGAGTTCATCGCGAACCTGCCGCTGACGGCCAGCGCGGTAAAGGCCGCCCTCGCGACCGCGTGGCAGGCGAACGCGGTGCCGGGCACCTGGCCCGAGGTGGAAACCCAGCGGCTGGTGTGCGAGCGCTACGCGTTGCCGGAGTGGAACCGGAGCCGGTGAAGGTTGCCGCAGCCAGCATCGGCCGTTACCTTCGGCGTAGGCAACCGTCGGTCAGCATCGTGAAACACGCCGTCAGTATTTTCTGTTTCTGCCTCTGGCTCGCCGCGTCCCCGGCAGGGAGGGCGGCGGACGCGGGCACCATCCACTTCGACCGCGACATCCGTCCGCTCCTCTCCGACCACTGCTTCGCCTGCCACGGCCCCGACGGCGGGAAACGCAAAGCCAACCTGCGGCTTGACACGCACGAAGGCTTATTCGGCACCGGCAAGTCCGGGGCCACCGTCGTGGTCCCGGGCCAGCCCGACCGGAGCGTATTGCTCAAGCGCATCACCGCCGCCGACCCCGGCGACGTCATGCCGCCACCCAAGCCCAGCAGGCCACTCAGCGCGGCGCAAGTCGCCTTGCTCCGCCGCTGGGTGGAGCAAGGCGCGCCGTGGTCGCCGGGCTGGGCCTTCACCGCGCCGCAGTTGCCCGCCGCGCCGACCGTGAAGCTCGCCACCTGGCCGCGTCACGACCTGGACCGCTTCATCCTCGCCGCCCTGGAGCAGCGCGGCTGGCAGCCCGCAGCGGAAGCGGACCGCGTCACGTTGATTCGTCGGTTGAGCTACGACCTCATTGGTTTGCCGCCGACGCCGGAAGAGGTGGATGCCTTCCTCGCGGACAATGCGCCGAAGGCTTACGAGCGCGTCGCGGACCGGCTGCTTGCCTCGAAACACTTCGGCGAACGCATGGCGCAGCACTGGCTCGACCTCGCGCGCTACGCGGACTCGGACGGCTACCACGACGACTACCTGCGCGAGATGCACGGCTACCGCGACTACGTCATCGCGGCCTTCAACCGCAACCTGCCCTTCGACCAGTTCACCCGCGAACAGCTTGCCGGCGACCTGCTGCCCAGCCCGACGCGCAGCCAGATCATCGCCACGGCTTTCCACCGCCTCGGCCCGACGACCTCCGAGAACGGCGCGGACGCGGAGGAGTATCGGCTGCGCTACGCCGCCGAACGCGCGAGCACGACGGCGACCGTCTGGCTCGGCCTCTCGCTCGCGTGCGCCGAGTGCCACGATCACAAATACGACCCGCTCACCACACGCGACTTCTACCGGCTGTTCGCCTTCTTCGACCAACTGCCGGGCAACCCGCTGGCCAACAGCGCCACCGCCGAGCCGATCCTGCGCATCCTGACGCCCGGCCGGGAGGCGCAGCTCTTCGCGGCGGAGGCCGAGCAGGCCCGCACCCGCGCGGCCTTGCTCAAGTTGTATTACGACCTGCGCCCGGACTGGGACCGCGCCCAGATGGCCTGGGAACAGCGCCTGCGCGACACCAAGATCGAGGCGCTGCGGCTCGGGGAATGGCACCGGGCCGGGCCGTTCCACGCCGCGACGGAGGAAGAAACGCTTCCACCCGAGCGCGCGCTGGTGAGCGGGGACCGCGCTGCGGCCCGCTTGGTGAAGTGGGAGCCGTTGCCCGCGACCGTGACCAACGAGGTCAAGTTTGCAGCGGGCACGAACCTCAGCTACCTCCAGCGCGACCTCGTCACGCCCATGAGCGCGCTGGTGCGCTGCCGGTTGACGACGAACGCGACGGCGCGCGTGTGGCTCGACGAACGCCTCGTCCACGTCAGTGGGCGCGACCCCGAGTCGGAGGGGCCGCTGCGCATGTTCAATCTGCGCGTGCCCCCGGGCCGACACCGACTGCTCGTGCGGGTGACGCCCACCCACGGTCAAGGCGACGTGACCTTCAGCGTGGGCGAGTCGTCGGTGCATCGGGTCCGACTGGAAAACTTCCAAGCGAACGTCTTAAACATCCCGCTGGCCAAGCGCGCGACGAACGACCTGACCGCCGTGCGGCGGATATTCCGCGAACTGCATTTTCCCGAAGTGGACGTGGCACTGCGGGCGGCGGACGCGGCGCAGGACCGGCTGAAGGTGGCGGCGGAAGGCTCCTCGCGCCTGCGCATCATGGCGGAGGCGACGAACCGCGTGCCGACGCACATCTTGCTGCGCGGCGATTTCCGGCAGCGAGGCGAAGCGGTCACGGCCGCCATCCCAGCGCTGTTCGGCAGCCTGCCGGCAGACGCACCGACGAACCGCCTCGCGCTGGCGCGCTGGCTGGTGGCGCGGGAGAACCCGCTCACGGCCCGCGTCACGGTGAACCGCTTTTGGCAGATGCTCTTCGGCACCGGCCTGGTGAAGACCGCCGAGGACTTCGGCGCGCAGGGCGAGCCACCCACGCACCCGGAGCTACTCGACTGGCTGGCCGTGCGCTTCATGGCCAGCGGCTGGGATGTGAAGGCGGTGCTGCGGCTCATGGTGACGAGCGCGACGTATCGGCAGGCGTCGCAAATTCCGAATTCCGAATTCCGAATTCCGAATTCCAGTGACCCCGAAAACCGCTGGCTCGCGCGCGGTCCGCGCTTCCGCCTGCCCGCCGAGTTCATCCGCGACACGGCGCTGGCGGCGAGCGGACTGCTCGACCGCGCCCGCGCGCCCGAGGGCCGCAGCGTGCTGCCGTATCAGCCGGGGCCGGACCTGTGGCGGGAGTTCGCGTTCGGCGAGAGTTTGAAATACGTGCGTGACCACGACGGCGAGCTGTATCGGCGCGGGGTTTATCTGTTCTGGAAACGCTCCGTGTTGCACCCGTATCTGGCGGTGATGGACGCGCCGACGCGGGATGTTTGCACCGCGCGCCGCCCGGTGACGAACACGCCGACGCAGGCGCTGGCGTTGCTGAACGAGACGCTGCTCGTGGAGTGCGCGCGCGTGCTGGCGCAACGGCTCCTGGAGGCGACGGAGCTGGATGACGCGGGGCGGCTGACCCGGGCGTTCCGCCTCGTGCTCGCACGGCCCCCGACGGAGGCCGAGACGCGCGTGCTGCTGGCCTTGCACGCGGATGCGCTACGGCATTACCAAGCGGACCCGGCGGCGGCGAAGAAGCTGGTGGCCGTCGGCGACTTCCCCCGGCCCGCCCAACTCGACCCCGTGCAGCACGCGGCGTGGCTGTGCGTCTGCAACGCGCTACTGAATCTGGATGAAACGCTGACGAAGGAATGAGGGACGCACTGATGAAACAGCCACACCGATTCGGAGCGGAACACAGATGGAGACGAAGGCTCATTTCCACCCGAGCGCCACGCTACGAGCCTTCTCCCTTCCGCGGCGGAGGGGAGAAGGTGTCCGCAGGCCGGATGAGGGGTGGGGCCACTTGCGCCATCGCCGGAACCCCCCACCCCGGCCCTCTCCCCTCCTCCGAGGAAGGGAGAGGGAGACCGAGCGCGACGCGGTCACGATGCGCCTTCATTGGATTTCACCTCGCAACGACATGAGTTCCCCATCTGTGTTCCGCCCCGAATCTGTGGGGGCCACTCGCCGACAGTTCCTCCAGCACGGCGCGTTCGGCTTGGGCGCGCTGGGCTTCCTTCAGGCGGCGGGGGCTTTGAACGGGGCGGCGGTTCCGGCGGTGCCGCGCGGGGTGTTGCCAGCGTTCCACCATCTGCCCCGAGCCAAGCGCGTCATCTTCCTCTTCATGGGCGGCGGGCCGTCGCAGTTCGAGACGTTCGACCCGAAGCCGCAGTTGAACAAACTCTGGGGCAAGCCCATGCCCGAGAGCCTGACCAAGGGCGAGCGCGTGGCGCAGTTGCAAGGCTCGCCGCTGGTCATTCTCGGCACGCACCAGAAGTTCGCCAAGTGCGGCCAGGCCGGCGTCGAGGTGAGTGACTTGTTGCCGCACCTGAGAAAGGTGATGGACGAGGTGACGGTCATCCGCTCGATGCAGACCGACGCCATCAACCACGACCCCGGCGTCACGTTCATGCAAACCGGCCATCAGCAGCCGGGCCGGCCCGCGATGGGCGCGTGGCTGTCCTACGGCCTCGGGAGCGTCGCGGAGAGCTTGCCGGCCTACATGGTTTTGCTCTCGGGCCAGGGCAAGGACCAGAACGTCAAGGCGCGTTACTGGACGAGTGGTTTCCTCCCGACGGTGCATCAAGGCGTGCAACTGCGGTCCCCGGGCGAGCCGGTGTTTTACTTGGACAACCCGGCGGGCATGAACAGCACGATGCGTCGGCGCATCCTCGACAGCGTGCGCGAGCTGAACCAGGCGCGGCTGGAGACGGTGGGCGACCCGGAGATTGCGACGCGCATCGCGCAATACGAGATGGCTTACCGGATGCAGACGAGCGTGCCGGAGCTGACGGACCTTTCGCGCGAGCCCAAGAGCATGTTCGACCTCTACGGCGAGGAGGCGCGCAAGCCCGGCACGTTCGCCGCGAACTGTCTGCTCGCACGCCGGCTGGCCGAGCGCGGCGTGCGGTTCATCCAGCTCTACCATCGCGGCTGGGACCACCACGACGGCATCCAGGGGCGCATGCAGCAGGAGTGCAAGAGCATTGACCAGCCGTGCGCCGGGCTGCTGCGCGACTTGAAGCAACGCGGCCTGCTCAAAGACACGCTCGTCGTCTGGTCCGGAGAATTCGGGCGCACCCCGATGGCGCAGGGCGACGCGAAGTCGGAGAACTACGGGCGCGACCACCAGATGCGGGCATTCACGGCGTGGGTGGCGGGCGGCGGCTTCAGAGCCGGTGCGGTGCACGGCGCGACAGACGAGTTGGGCTACACCGTGGCGGACCGCCCGGTCCATGTGCATGACCTGCACGCGACGCTGCTACGCCTGCTCGGCGTGGACCACCTGCGGCTGACCTACAAGTTCCAAGGCCGCGAGCACCGGCTGACGGACGTGGCGGGAAAGGTCGTGACGGGGCTGATGGGGTGAGCCGGAGCGGGGCGGGGCCCCCCCCCCCAGCGACGGGGGCACCGGC
>JAYTIO010000791.1:0-2307 GCA_043731805.1 Pedosphaera sp.
GCAGCTTGTTGAACACGCACGTCTCCAGCGGCTGCTTGGCCTCCATCGCGAAGGTCAGCGGGGCAGACTCGCGGTCGGTGACGGCGATAGGGAAGCTGCGCGCGAGGCGGGTGTGCGGGGCTTCGGTGGTGTTGTTGTCGGTCGCCATGTCCCAATTCACGGTGGTCAAGCGCGCCTCGCGGACGAGCGTGCTGTCGCCGGTCTTGGCGGTGCCGGTGATCTTGATTTCGGCGAGCGCGGCGGGCGCGTCGTCCTTCGCCGCGACGAAGAGGCTGATGGAATTCGACGCGGCGGGAATGAGCACGCCAGCGGACGTAACGCCGGCGGGCAGGCCGGACACGGTGACGTTGATGTCCTCCTTGAAGCCGTCGCGGCGGAAGACGAGCAGCTTGATGGGCAGCGCCTCGCCGCGCCACAGCGACGACGCGCTGGTGACAACATCGGCGGGGGCCTTCTTCGTCGGCGCGGAGTCGGGCACGGCGACGAGTCGGAAGTCCGGAGACTCCTTGCGCAGCGTGAGCAGATACACGTTGCGCGGGCTGGCGACGGTGCGCCCGAAGAGGTCGCGGATGCCGAGGCGGTAGGAGCCGTCCTCCTTCGCCTCGAAGCGCCCGACGGGGTCGCGGTGCGCGGTGTTGAACTCCGGCCCGCCGGCGTTCGCGACGGACTCGGTCAGCTCCAGCAGTTCGGTGAAGGTTTCTTCGCCCTTGTCGTTCTTGGTCGCCTTCTGGATGACGACGTGCGGCGCAGTGGGCAAGCCAAGGCGATGCGACGTGACCTCCAGCCAGTAGGCGTCGCCCTTCTTCGCGTCGAAGGCGAACCAGTCGCGGTCGTTGGGCGTGGCGAACTGGCCGGCGATGGTGACCGGCAGGGAGATGGCCTGCGCCTTGTCCGGCGAGTTGTTCGGCTCCACCTCGGTGATGACGGGGCCGTTGGCGAAGGTGAGCAACGCAGGATTCGAGAGCGCGCCGTTCGCGCCCTTCACGCGATACTCGAAGCCGTCCAGCCCCGCGCTCGCGCCGCCGAGGGAGAGCGTGGTGGCGAGGCGTTGGCGCGCCGCCGGGTCAGCGGGTGCGGTGAGGTCCACGGTGAGTTGGTCCAAAACTTTACCGTCCACAGAGACCTTCGAGGGAGAACCACCGGGAAGGTTGCGACCGAAGACCGTGACCTTGGCCGGCTTCCCTTGCTCGGCGGCTGGCGGGAAAACGAAGTCAACGTGCGGCCCGGTCGTGACGGTGAGACGATAGAAATACTGGTCACCGCCGCGGAAGACGAAGTCATAAACCTTCACGATGAGCGTGCCGTCTGCCGCCGCCGTGTGGTCGAGCAGACCGCCCAGCCGCGCGCGTTCCAGCTCGCGGCCATCGGGCGCGAGCAGCAGCAGCGCGGACGCCGCGCGCGAGTCGAGTTCACGCGCCACGCAGCTCACGAGAACGCGCTGACCCTTCTTCACGCTGACCTTGTAGAAGTCCGACGCCTGGCTGTCGGTGCGGCCGTTCACGACCGATTCCAAGGCGATTTCCTGCGCGGTCTCCGGCGAGCCGTTGCCGCTCTTCTCCAGCACTTCAGCGAACGTGCCGACGGCGAAGGCCCGCGGATTCGACAGCCCGAAACGCCCGAGCACCCGCGCCTCGTAAGTCCCCGGCGGCACATCGCTGGCGACGGTGATGGTGAACTGGTTCGCCGCCGCGAGCGCCTTGGCGGTGATGCCGGGGTGGTTGAAGCGCAACTGGGCCTCATCCATCTCCGCGCCAGTCGCCGCCACATCCACAGTGGAGCCGGACTTCGCGCCGGGCGGGAAGACGGTGTGGAGCTTGGGCTGCGGAAGCTGGGCAGACGCCGCGAGCGCCGTGGCGAGCAGGACGGCGGCGAGGAGCGTCTTGGCCGTCACGCGACGGCGAAGGTCAATCTGAAGTGCACGGTGCATTTTGTAGTGAGTTACAGACGGCGGTGGGCGCGGGGGAATTGAAGGAGAAATCGGGTTCAGCTCCAGACTTCAATCAACCCGAACTCTGAAGTGGAAAGTGAACGAGCGGGGCCGGACGCGCGCGGAGCGCGACGTTCACGCCGCAGCAAGCCGAGCAAGAGAAGTGCGTCCGAAGGCGCTGGACCCGCGCACGTTTCTGCGGCCTGAAGGCCGCCCTCCTCACGCCACGAACCCCACGGGTTCCTTGTGCAACTCCGCGTGCAGGCTGCGCAGCAGGTCCTCGGCGGCGAAGGGTTTCTTCAGGAACGTCGGCACGCCCAGCTCGCGCAAGTCGGTGACGAACTTCTCATGCCCCATGCCCGACGCGACGATGATGGGCA
>JAYTIO010000792.1:0-4338 GCA_043731805.1 Pedosphaera sp.
CCTGGGCCAACGTCACCAGCCTGCGCTTCCGCTTCCTCGGCGTGACCAGCTTCGGGATGCCTCCGGGCAACGTGAACACCAACGACGCGCGCATCCGCATCCAGCTCCACGACCACTACGACACCATCGGCGGCTCCAGCACGCTGGGCGTGGGTGGCAACGGTTTCACTATCTCCGGTGACTTTCCGAATGGTGGCATGGGCGGCAACGTGGCGGGCAACGAGTTCTTCCCTGTCTCCAAGGGCAACCTGGTGCTCGAGCACACGCAGACTGCGCTGCAAAATCTCAAGACCTTGGAAGAAGTCCTCTGCCACGAGCTGGGCCATGTCCTGAGCCTGGACCATTCGAGCGAGAACCCTTCCGAGCCAAACAGCACGCGCCAGCAGGCCATCATGTTTTTTCAAGTCCACTCGGATGGGCGCGGCGCGACGCTGGGCAGCTACGACCCGCCCGTCGTGCAGCAGGCGTATCCGACGAATAACACGCCGCCCTACGGCTACAACCGGATGATGGACATCGTCACGGCATCCCCGACGCCCAACATCGCCGGCATCAACGAAGTCGAAGTCCGCGGCTACGACCTGCAAGCCAACGCGCTGACGATCAGCCTCGCCAGCGCCACCGCGAACAACGGCGCGTTCAGCCTCACCGGCAGCACGCTCCGCTACACGCCCGCCGGCTTCTTCTCGGACGCCGCCCGTCTCAACCCCGCCGGCACTTCCGCCTTCGACCGCGCGTTCCTCCGCGTCAGCGACGGCACGAACGGCTCGCCCTACGTCGAGGTGCGCGTGCTCTCCTTCAACAAAGACGACTTCTCCGACGGCCTGCCGAACAACTGGATGACGCAGTTCTTCGGCAGCGCGAATCCCAGCGCTGGCGCCCTGCGTGGCCCGAACGACGACTTCGATGGCGACGGCGTGAGCAATCGCAACGAGTTCCGCCTCGGCACCGACCCGACGAGCGCGAGTTCGGTGCTGCGGTTCACCTCAAGCTCCGCCAGCAGCTTGAACTGGCTCGCCACGCCCTACGAAGTCTATGAGGTCGAGGCCACGACCGACTTCACCAACTGGTTCCGCGCCGGCAATCCCGTCGTGCCGACGACGACCAACGGCAGCTTCACCAGCTTCCCCGCGTCCACCAACCGCCTCTTCTTCCGCGCGCTGCGCGTGCCGTGAGCGAAGCCGCGCCAGCATGGGTGAGCGTCCTGCCGGACGAGGACTACCAGCACAGCTTCGGCCTCAAGGCCGGGAGCGCGGAACGGTTCTTCGCCCCGACTGAGCGCCACGCCGACTTGCTCGCCCAGCGCCGCCAATGGCTCAGGAACGACACTGGCCGCTGCGCCGCGCTGCTGCCGGGAGCCGAGCCGTTGCTGGAGGAAGCCATCGTGCTGGCAGGGCAGTGGGGTTCACTGACGACGGAGAGCGAACTGGGTAGGGCGCGACTGTCCCAGCGCGCCGGTGAGAGGTCCGAACCACCCGCCGGAGCGCTGGGGACAGACGCGCCCCACCTCGCGCTCGGCGAGGCGTGGGAGCCGGATTACTTGCTGCTGAAGCCGGACGCCACGACCGGGCGCTTCCACTTGGTCGGCGGCTGCGTGTGCTTTCCGTCGTCGTGGCGGTTCGAGGAGAAGGTCGGCCAGCCGCTCGAAGCCATTCACACCCCGGTGCCGCGCCTGAACGAAGAGTTGGCATCGCCCATCCACAACTTCCTTTCACGCCTCAAGCCCGGGGCCGCGTGGTGCCGCGCGAACTGGGGCCTGAGCCGGTCGCCGGAGTTGAACCAGCATCCCGCGCGCGGGCTGCCCAAGCTCACGCCTCCGTTGCGCGAGGACGAAGTCTGGCTGCGCGTGGAAGACCAGGCGCTCGTCGCGTTACCGGAGAGTCGCGGCGTGCTCTTCGGCATTCGCATGACGGTGATCCCGCTGGCTGAAGTGAAGCGCCATCCCACCGCCGCGCGCGGCCTCGCCCGCGCCCTGCGCACCATGCCGGACGCGCTGCTGGACTACAAAAGCCTGCTGGCGGCGAAGGATGCGTTGTTGCGGTTGTTGGAGTTCGGATTTTAACGCCCAGACGCAAAGACGCAAAGGCGCAAGGACGAGAGGAAAGGAATTCTCTGCGTCTTTTCGCCTTTGCGCCCTTGCGTTGAATCGGGCTGGCTTACTCCGAAATTTCTTCGGCCAACGGCGTCGCCGCCTTCGCCTTGCGGCCCAGCGGCACTTCCGTCCCGAGCATCACCACGCTCACGGCGATGAGTGCGGTGCACATCCACGCCATGTTCGTCATGCCCATCGTCCCGACGAGGTGGAACGCGATGAGCGGCGCGGCCACGCCCCGGATGCCCGTGAAGCAGGTGTGGACGCTCATGTAGTCCGCCACGCGCTCGGGCGGCGCGAACTTCGTCACCCACAAGCTCCACGCCACGTCGCCGCCCGCGTTCGCGATGCCGAAGATGACCGCGCCCAGCGCCAGTCCGCCGAGGCTGTCGCTCACGAAGAAGGAGAGGATGCCCGCCGCGAAGCCCGTGTTCAGCACCGCGCGCAGGGTGAAGAAGTTCATCCGGTCGAAGAGCCAGCCCCAGACCGGACTCATGACTAGCCGCGCCATGTTGGGAATCACGCCCACCAGCAGCGCCACCGTCGGCACGTCCAGCTTCAGGCCATAGCGCTCGTTGGCCAGATACTCGATGCGCATCGGATACATCATGAGGTTACCCATCCCCATGAACATCCACGAGATGAGCGTGAGCCGGAACAGCCGGTCCTCGCGCACGTAGCGCAGCGCTCGCAGCGGGTGCGTGCCCGCGCTGGCGGTGAACGGTTCGGAGGGAATCCGCGACTGGCACCACGCACCGAACGCGAACACGACAGCGAAGAGCAGCAGCAGGCCGCGGAAGTATTCCATGCGCACCGCGAGCAGGCGGCCGCCCAGTTCGTTCGCCAAGATGGCCATGCCGATGCGGACCATCATCGCCTTCGAGAACAACCGCCCGCGTTCCATCGGCGGGTAGTTCGCCTGGTAAACCTGCGTCATCAGCGGAATCGCCGACGCCGAACAGGTCGTGGCGATGACGCTGCCCAGCACGAAGAGCGGCAACCCCGGCGCGAACACCGCGAGCAACAGCGCCGCTGCGCCCAGGAAGCCGATGCGCGAGGCCGCCTGCGCCACGGGCCAGCCGAGCTTCCCGACTTGGTTCACCACGAAGGGGCTGAGGAGGTGGCCCACGCTGCCGCCGGCGGCAATGAGCGCCTTGGCCAGCGGCCCCGCGTCGAAGTGCCGCACCGCGATGAGCAGCAGGAACGTCGTGGCCGCCGCCTCCATGATGCCCGTCGCCGCCGCGCGGAGGCGCTCGTAGTGGAAGGTGACTTGGGTGTGCGCGAGGGACACGGGGGGAGAGTGGGGAAGGAAGAGTGATTAGTAATTAGTAATTAGTCGGAGGCCGGAGGCAGCGTTCAGCCGGAACGAGGCAGTTGAAAGTGGCGTTCCCTTCAACGCAGAGACGCAGAGAACGCAGAGGAACGCAGCGTTGGGCCAAGCCGTTTGCGTCCACCCTTGGGGGTCTTCACCGGTTGCTTCTCTGCGCACCTCTGCGTTCTCTGCGTCTCTGCGTTAAAGGGGAGTGCTCCAATCCCAACGGCATCGTTCCGGTTCAGCGGTCAGCGGTCAGCGAACAGCAGTCAGCACGCTCGGCGCAGGACTAATTACTAATCACTTCCCCTCCCCCGCCGGAAACCTTCGCCGCAGTGTCTCCACGAACACCGCGTCCGCCCGCGCCGAGACCAGCTCCAAGGGCGAGTAGCCGCGCTGCCACGCCCAGCGCAACGCGAACGCGATGAGGCCGGCGGTGATGAGCATGTTCTGCCAGGCGTTCAGCGCCCATTGGCCGCTCCAGACCAGGCGCGGGTCGGCGGCAAAGGGTTCGAGATAGGGGATGGGCCACTGGTCGCCGTCTGGCCCGCGCGCGCCGATGATGTCGCAGAGCAGATGGAGATGAAAACTCAGGAACACAAGTAGCGCGGTCAGCCCCTTGCGCTGCGCCAGGCAGGCGAAACCCACGGTCACGAGCAGACAGAAACCGAGGTTGTGCCCCAGCTCGTGATGATACTTCCCCCACCAGTCCGTCGCGCCGCGCGTGGCGAAGTCCACGACAATGCCGAACCCGTCGAGGTCGGGGATGACGCCCGCTACGCTCACCAGCATCCGCTCGCGCGGGTTGAGTTCCGCCGTGTGCGCCAGCGCCCAGCCGGCGAGGAAATGGGTGATGGGACTCATGGCAAGGCGCTTGGGAAAGCGGCCCATCCCATTTTGTGCGCGGCCTTCCCCCTCACCCCGGCCCTCTCCC
>JAYTIO010000793.1:0-7114 GCA_043731805.1 Pedosphaera sp.
GCTCGCGTGGGGCACCTCATCGCCTGCGAGCTGCTCGGCGATGAACCGCGCGTAGGGCTTGTCCTCGTTGAAGCTGCGGATGACGTAGTCGCGGTAACGCCATGCGTGCGGGCGGTCGAGGTCATTGTGGAAGCCGCTGCTGTCCGCGTAACGCGCCAGGTCGAGCCAGTGCCGACCCCAACGCTCGCCGTAATGCGGACTCGCCAGCAAGCGGTCCACGACGCGTTCCCAAGCCTGCGGCGACGTGTCCTTCACGAACGCCTCCACGTCCTCCGGCGACGGCGGCAGGCCGGTGAGGTCGTAGGTCACGCGGCGAATCAAAGTCGGCCGGCTCGCTTCCGGCGCCGGCCTCAAGCCCTTGCCCTCGAGCGCTGCGAGGATGAACCGGTCCACGTCGTTCCGCGCCCACGCCGCGTCCTTCACCGCCGGGAGCTGGGTGGGGCGCAACGGTTGGAAGGCCCAGTGCTGGCGGCCTGCGTCGAGCGACGGCGTCGCGGCAAAGCTGGGCGCGCAGCTCAGGAGCAGGCAGAGCAGCCCGGGGCTAAGGATGGGCAAATACATTTTCACGGACGGTGCGGATGCTCGGATGGAACCCCGGGCCGTGCAAGCGCGGCGTCGGCTTGTCCGCGTAAGGTGGGCAGCTCGAAGTGCGACTTCAGCGCCGCTCTTTGGCATCGGGCGGGGCCAAGTGTTTGGCCTGGCGTTTCGGGGCGGCGGAGCGGGGCGTGGGCGCGGCCGGGCGGGGCAGGGTGGGGAGATAGGGCTTGAGGAACGGCGGCCGTTCGCGTCGCCCCGCCTGCTCGAAGTCCGCGAGGAGCGTGGCGGCCACCGCTGCGGGTTCCAGGCCGCGCACCGTGGTGAGATAGACGAAGAGCGACTCCGCCAAGGCGTCCAGGGCGATGCCGTGGCGCTGGGCTAGGCGCGCGTAAAGCCAGTCGCTGAACGCGAGGAAGCGATGGCCGGGGGAGGTGAGTTCTGAGTGTTGGGTTTCGAGTTTTGAGTCGTCGGTTCGCGCGGAGCTCGGCGACTGCCACAACAGTGGCGTGCTTGTGCGGAAGTTTCCCGAGTTCGCCACGAGGTCCCAGTAGCGCGCGAACCGGCGCAGGCCCTGCATCGTGGGGAAGTCCAGGTCGCGATTTTGCAGCAACTCGTAAGGCGGTTCCGGGCTGTAGCGCATCGCGAACTCCGCGTCGTGCCGCACGATGGGTGTCCCGCGCAGGCGCTTCAGGATTCCCACCTGAATTTCCTGTGGCCCCAGTGCCACGAGCCGGTCGAAGCCGCGCGCGAAGCTCGGCCAGCCTTCGCTGGGCAGCCCCACGATCAAATCCGCATGCACATGGACGCCCGTGTGGCTCCGCAGCCAAGTGAGGTTCTCCGCTAGCTTCGCGTGGTCCTGCCGCCGCGAGATGTGGTGCGAGGTCGCTTCATCGAAGGTCTGCACCCCCACCTCGAATTGCAGCGACCCGACGGGGAACTGTGCAATCACGTCGCGCAGCGCCTCGGGTAGCCGGTCCGGCACCATCTCGAAGTGGACGAAGAGGCCGGGGCGCATCCGGGCGAGGAAGAATTGCAGGATGGCGCGGCTGACGTGGAGGTTCAGGTTGAAGGTCCGGTCCACGAACTTGAACTGGGTTGCGCCGCGCGCCAGCAGTCGTTCCATCGCTGCCAGAAACGGCTCCAGCGGGAACTGCCGCACCGGGATGTCCAGCGACGAGAGGCAGAACTCGCAGGTGAACGGGCACCCGCGCGACGCCTCCACGTAGATGACCCGGTGGGCTAGGTCATGGGGCGTGTAGAGGTCGTAGGGCAGGGTGACGGCTTCCAGTTTGGGTAACTCGGCCGGGATGATTTTGGGGAGCTCAGACGCGCCGGGTGGGGCGAGCAGTTGCGCGCAAACCTCGGCGAATTTCACGTCCGCCTCGCCCGTGATGACGTGGTCGGCGTGTTGCACGATGCGCTGGGTCTCCCACTCGTAGCTCACCTCGGGGCCGCCGAGGATGACGATGACCTCCGGGGCGAGGCGCTTGAGCAATCCCACGACCACGGTGGTCTCGCGCACGTTCCAGATGTAAACGCCCAGCCCCACGATGCGGGGGCGGCGGGCCAGGAGTTGCTCCACGATGTCCAGCGGGCGCTGCTGAATCTCAAACTCCAGGAGCGCGGCGCGGGGTTGGAGCGCACCGAGGTTCGCGTAGAGGTAGCGCAGGCCAAACGCGCAGTGGATGAACTTCGCGTTGAGCGTGGCGAGCAGGATGTCGGACGGCGGCATGACGCGAGGACGGGAGGATATAAGGAAGGCAGCAGGGCAGGAAGGGATTAACGACTCCGGTGCTGGTGACTGGCAGTCGCCAGCGGCCGGCGGCGCTGACTTGGACAGCGCCCGCGAGCCACCAAGGCGCGCGAGTTCGGCCTTTGAATCGTCTGGCGTTGAACCACGAAGACACAAAGGACACGAAGCAGGCAGTGCTTGAAGACTCGGCTCTTTGTGTCCTTCGTGCCTTCGTGGTTGAAACCGGCGGCTGGGACCTATTCCAACCCATACCGCTCAATCCACGCTTGCGGCAGCGTGCCGAAGCTCAGGAGCCAGTCGTTGAACTGCTGCAAGCTCCAGCCCCGCCCGACCACGAGGCGTTCGCGGAGGCGTTCGTTCTCCAAGCGCCCCAGCCAATAGCTCATGGGCACGGTCGGCGAGGCGGAATACCAGTTAATCTCCGCCTCGCTGCGCGCCTTCGTGAAGCCGAGGTGTTTGCGCAGGTGCGCGGCCGCTTGCTCGTAGCTGTAGCGGCCGGTCTGGAGGCGGAGGTCCACGAGGATGCGATGCACGCGCCAGAGGGCGTCGTGGAGCTGCTGGATCCGCAGCCACGGGGTGCGGTCAATCTTGAGGTCCACCATCATCTGCTCGCACCAGAGCGTCCAGCCCTCGTAGAAGACGGCGTGGGCGAAGAGGCGGCGCCACTGGCGCGGGTGGCGGTTCGCCGTGACGAACTGAAGGTGGTGGCCGGGATAGGCCTCGTGCGCGGCGGTGAGGCTCAGGCCGAAGTGCTGCTGCCGCTCCGCGAGCTTCTCCGCTTCGGTGGTCTTCGTGAGGCTGAGGTCGTTCACCCAGAAGATGCCGCGCTGGCGCTTCTCGAAGGCCCCGGGCGAGGAGTAAGCGGCGGTGGGATACAGATGCCGCATGAACTCGGGGACGAGGCGCACTTGAAGTTCGTCGCCCTTGGGAAACGTCACGGCCTTCGCCGCCCGAAAACCATCGGCCACGCGCTGGGTTTCCGCACGATACACGGCGGGCAGGTCCACGCCGGGGTTCCACTCGGCGCGGGCGGTGGAAATGATTTCTTCCACCGAGCGGCCCTGGCCGAACTGCTGGCACGCCGCATCCAGCAACGCGCCAACGCGCTGCGCCTCGGCGAGGGCGAGCGTTTCAATCTCCGCCAGCGTGTAGTCCAAGCCCACTTGCTCCCGCACGCGTCGCTGCATCGCCTCCGCGCCGATGGCGAAGGAACCTGCCGGTGCGAGCGGGCGGGTCATCACGGTGGCGTGGTAAGCCTGCGCGGCCGTGCGGGCGGCGGTGGTGGACGGCTTGCCGAGAAACGAATCCACCGCGTCGAAGAGCGCGCCCGCGCCCGCGTAAGTCTGTTCCATCACCTTGCGCCAGACGCGCTCGGGCCGGGTCACGACGGCGGCGTCCTCTGCGAGGAAGCGGGGCGTGGCCCGCAGCACGCCGAGGATGTTCTGCTTCGCCCGCGCTGGCTCGTCATCACCGCGCAGCAACTCGTGCTGAAGGAGGCTCAACACGGCGTCCAGCGCGTCCGGCTCCAGTTCGTGTCGGCCGCGCGCGAAGTCTTCGCACTCCCGGTTTAGCATCGCCCGCAGCGCGAGGCGGTCGAGGTGCTGCTCGTTCGACAACGCGCGCGGGTTCAGCGCATCAAGCGCCGCGAGGGTCTGGCGCCGGTGCTTCTCCAGCCGTTGCTGATGCGCGAGGGTGGCGCGGCCCAGCTTGCCTTCGCCAGCGCGGAGGCCGAGGTAATTGGCCCACACCGGGTTGTCGGTGAGGTGCTTTTCAAAGTAGCGGTCGAGCTGCGTCTCGAAGTTGCGTTGCGTTGCGTTCATCGCGCGGGTTGGTAGCAGGAACCGGCGGGCGAGGGAAGCGGCGCGCGGCGCGCGCGCGCCAGCCGATTGGGAAGTGCGTGCAAAAGGGAACGCTTTGCTTTACCTGTCCGCCCCGCGCGTGAACCTGCCGCTGCTCCATCGCCTGCTCGGAGAGAACCCCGTCGTCGTGACGGGGCAGGGGGCTTTCTGTGGAGCGGGGGCCAGCGTGGCGGAACTCTGGCAAGCCGCGTTGCGCGGCGAATCCCCGGCGGACTGGCTGCCGGCGGAGTTAGCTCCGAGCGGCCTGAAGGTCGCGGGTTGCCGCGCGCCGAATGCCCCGCTCACCCGACTCACGCGCAAGCTTGACCGCAGCGCGCAACTCGCCCACGCGGCGGCGTTGGAGGCCTGGAGCGCGGCGCGACTCGACCGGCAACCCGTCGCGCCGGAGCGCATCGGCATCTTCGTCGGCACCTCACGCGGCGCGGTGGGGAAACTCGCCGAAGCCTGTGCCGGCGGCTTCCAGGCGCCGTCTGTGGCTGTCGGAATCGAGCGACGCGGCGGCTGGAAGTCGCCGGCACGGCCTTCCGACGCGGCGCATTGCTCGCTGGCCAACATCAGCGGGATGCTCTCACTGGCTTTCCCCGCCCACGGCCCGGCGCTGACCGTCTCGGCGACGTGTGCATCCGGTGCGGCGGCGATTGCGTTGGCGGCGCAGCAAATTCTCCTCGGCACGGTGGACGTGGCGCTGGCAGGCGGGGCGGAAGCGCCGTTGCACCCGCTCGTCATCGCGCAACTGCACGCCGCCGGCATTCTCGGCGACGACGCTGACCCGCGCCGGACGTGCAAGCCCTTCGATGCCGCGCGCAACGGCATTGTGCTCGGGGAGGGCGCGGGCTTCCTCGTCTTGGAGTCACTGGCGTCGGCCCAACGACGCGGGGCGAACATCCTCACCCACCTGACTGGCTGGGCGCTTGGGGCGGAGGGGGCGGAGCGCGTGGGCATGGACCGGACGGGCGCGAGCTTGAGCCGCGTGCTCACCGAGGCGCTCGTGATGGCCAACGTGTCCCCGGCCCAACTCGGTTACGTCAATGCCCACGGCACCGGCACGGTGCTGAACGACCTCGCGGAAGCCAACGCCCTCCACCTCGCGCTCGGTGATGCGGCGGCGCGCGTGCCGTGTTCCTCCACGAAGGCCGTGACGGGGCACTGCCTCGGCGCGTCCGCCGCGCTGGAGGCGGTGATTTCCATCCACGCGCTTCGGGAAGGCCGTTTGCCGGGCACGACGAACTGCGGGACGCCGGACCCGGAGATGCGGTTGAACCTGCTGCGGGCGAGCAGCGAGCCGAGAGCCATCAGCTCCGTGCTGTCCGTCTCGGCAGGCTTCTGGGGGAACCAGGCGGCGCTGGTGTTTCAAACCGCTCGGTAGGGCGAGCCTCCGTCGAGTCGCCTCACCCTACCGGGGCGGGGTGCGCTGGCCGCGTCAGGCAGGCTTAGGCGTTCTAGGCTCCGAGTCGTTTTCAACCTTCAGCGGCGCACCGCAATCCGAACAGTAGTTCGACTGCGGCGGACAGTTCAGGCGACACGACGGGCAGAGGATGTGGGCGCTCTTGTGGCGGCGGTGGATGATGAGGTTGCGGATGTAGGGAATCCACGTGAAGGCGTAGGCGAAGATGAAGACGGAGTCCTTCTGGTAGAAGAGCGCGTAGGCCAGCAGCAGCAACGAGCCGGTGAGACTGAGCCACCAGAAGGCCGAGGGCACGACGACCTGCTTGCGCTTCTCGGTGGCATACCACTGGACGACGAAGCGCGAAAAGAAGACGGCGTTGCCGAGCCAGCCGACGACTTTCCAAACGTGCCACTCGATGCCAAGAAACTTCCCGCTAGGGAAGAGTAGTGAGTCCATGCCGGAGGGTGGACAGGGGCGGCGGAGTTGACAAGGGGAAAGGTGGAGAGCGATCAGCGGTCAGCTATCAGCGGACAGCAGGGAGCGATTACCCGCGACCTCGGCGCTGACTGCTGACCGCTGACCGCTGACTGCTGTCCCCTGAATACTGAACACTTCCCCCCTGTCCGCCACAGACGTTCATGCGCTACCAACTCCTCCTCGCCACCTCGCTCTTCGCCCTCTCCACGCACGCCGCCAACTGGCCGCAGTTCCGCGGTCCCGACGCCGTGGGAGCCGGCACGGGCAAGCCGCCCGTCCACTTCGGGCCGAAGACGAATGTGGTCTGGAGCACGGAGCTGCCCACCGGACACTCCTCGCCGGTCCTCTGGGGCGAGCGCATCTTCCTCACCGGCGTGGACAGCGGAAAACTCGTCACCCTCGCGCTCGACCGCGCCACCGGCCAAGTCCTCTGGAACACCCCCGCGCCTGCCGAGAAGCTCGAAGCCGCCCACCGCATCAGCAACCCCGCCGCGCCCACCGCCTGCACCGATGGCGAACGCGTCGTGGTCTATTTCGGTTCCTACGGTTTGCTGGCTTACGACTTCGCGGGCAAGGAGCTGTGGCGGCACCCGTTGCCCGTGCCGGTGGTGGAGTTCGGCTCCAGCAGTTCGCCCATCCTCGTCGGCGATCTCGTCATCCAGCTTTGCGACAGCGACGTGAGTTCCTTCCTCGTCGCCGTGGACAAGCGCACGGGCAAGCAGGCGTGGAAGACGCCGCGGCCCGACCACCGGCGCGGGTTTGCCACGCCCTTCGTCTGGCGGCACGACGGCATTGAGGAACTCATCGTGAACGGCTCGCTGAAACTTTCCTCCTACGACCCCAAGACCGGCGCGCTTCGCTGGACCTGTCGCGGCATGGCGCGCGTGGCGAACGCCTCGCCCACCACCGGCGACGGTCTGCTCTACATCGCGAGCTGGAACATCGGCGGCGACGTGGGCGACAAGCTCGTGCTGCCGCCGCACGCGGAGTTCCTCGCGCTCCACGACAAGAACCACGACGGCAAACTCGCGAAGGACGAGTTCCCCCCCGGCCCCTTCAAGGACCGTTTCACCCAGTTCGATTTGGACAAGGACGGCTTCG
>JAYTIO010000794.1:0-5140 GCA_043731805.1 Pedosphaera sp.
CACCGCCGACGTGCTCCAGCAGTTCGAGACCAACGTCCAGCGCATCCGCGCCACCGGAGGGCCGACGCCATGAAGCGCCGCCTCAACATCGCATTGTGCGTTGGCCTCCCGCTCCTGGCCCTGCTCCTCGGCGGCCTCTACCACCTCTTCGCCCTCCGGTTCTCCACCGGCGACGTTTACCCGCCCTACTCCTCCCTCCGCGCCGACCCGCTCGGCACCAAAGCCCTCCTCGACAGTCTCGCCGCGCTGCCGAACGTCACCGCCTTCCGCTGGCTCGACGAACTCCCGCGCCTCCCCGACGGTGGCCGCGACACCACCCTCCTCGTCCTCGGCCCGGAACCCCGCGCCCTGGAGCAGATGCCCCGGCACGACTTCACCGAACTCGAAGACTTCATGCGCGCCGGCGGCCGCGTCATCCTCGCCTTCCCGCCCTCGCCCAAGCGCCCGGCGAAGCCCTTTTCCGAACAGCGCGAAGAGGAGGAAGCCCCAGCGAAGGAACCCGCAGCCAAGCAACCCAAAGACAAACCAGCCGACGCGCGCCGCAAGAAGAAGAAAGAGGACGAAGCCCGTTTGCCCGAGGAAATGCGCCGCGTGGACCTGAAGACCCAGTGGGCCGTCGCCTTTGACTACGCGCCCTTGACCCAAGACCAAGCCGGCACCATCCGCCCCGTCGAAGCCCAGCGCGTCGCCACCGACCCCGCCCTGCCCGCCACGCTCCCGCTCCGCACCGCGCTCCACTTCCGCGACCTCGGCCCGCAGTGGCGCACGAACTATCTGCGCGTCACCGACCGCGACGAACGCACCCGCGAGGTCGGCGGCGAGTGGCAGACCCAGCACCTGCGCGACCTCCTCCCCGTCGTCGTCGAGCGCAGCTTCGGCCAAGGCACCCTCGTCCTCTGTGCCGACGCCTACCCCTTCAGCAACGAAGCCCTCCGCCGCGACCGCCAGCCCGCCTTGCTCGCGTGGGCCGTCGGCGCGAACCACCGCGTTGTCTTTGACGAGACGCATTTCGGCCTCCACACCGACCCCGGCGTCGCCGCCCTCGCCCGCCGCTACCGCCTCCACGGCTTCTTCGGCGCATTGGTCGTGCTCGCGCTCCTCTTCGTCTGGCAAAGCACCTCGCCCTTCATCCCCCCGCACCCCGACGACGGCCTCGATGGCCGCGGCGACCTCGTCGAGGGCAAGGACTCCGCGTCCGGTTTCGTGAATCTCCTCCGTCGCGGCATCCCCGCCAGCGATGTGCTCGCCGTCTGTTTTGCCGAGTGGAAGAAATCTTTCTCCCACGCCCAGTCCCACCTCCGACCGCGCCGCGAGCGCATGGAACAAGTCCTACAAAGCGAGACCGCCCGCCCCGCCCGCGAGCGCCAACCCGTCGCCGCCTACCAAGCCCTCAGCCGCATCTACACGGAACGGAAATGAGCCGTCGCCCCAACTCAAAACCCCGAACTCAGAACTCAAAACCTTCCCCATGAACGAACCCACCGAACTCCTCAAAGACACCCTCACCCGCGCCCGCGCCGAAGTCGCCAAGGTCGTCATCGGCCAGGCCGAGGTCGTGGACCGCGCGCTCATCTGCATCTTTACCAACCAGCACGCGCTCATCGAGGGCGTGCCCGGCGTGGCCAAGACGCTGCTCGTCCGCACCCTCGCGCACGTGCTGGGCTGCGACTTCTCGCGCATCCAGTTCACCCCCGACCTGATGCCCTCGGACATCACCGGCACGAACGTCTTCAACCTTCAGCGCAACGACTTCAACCTCATCAAGGGCCCGGTCTTCACCAGCTTCCTGCTCGCCGACGAAATCAACCGCGCGCCCGCCAAGACTCAGTCCGCGCTGCTCCAGGCCATGCAGGAACGGCTGGTGACGATTGACCGCGACACCCATGTGCTGCCGCCGAACTTCACCGTCTTCGCCACGCAGAACCCCATCGAGTATGAGGGCACTTACCCGCTGCCCGAGGCGCAGAAAGACCGCTTCATGCTGAAGATCACCATGCGCCCGCCCGAGCGCGACGAGGAGCTCTCGCTCGCCCGCCGCACCCTCGGCACGGATTCGCCGGAAGCCACGCTCGCCAGCGGCGCGGTGCAACGCGTCATCACCGCCGACGCGCTCGTCGCGCTGCGCACGCAACTCACCGCGCTGACTTTGCGCGAGGAACTTTCCGCCTACGCCGTGGACATCGTCCGCGCCACGCGCGCCCACGAGAGCGTGCTGGTGGGGGCCGGCCCGCGCGCCTCGCAAGCGCTCCTGCTCGCCAGCCGCGCGCACGCCGCCCTCACCGGCCGCGACTTCGTAACACCCGACGACATCAAGGCGATGGCCGTGCCCGTCCTCGACCACCGCCTCATCCTGCGCCCGGAGTTCGAGATTGAAGGCGTGACGGTGAGTGAGGTGATTCAGAAGGTGTTGCAGGAAATCGCTGTGCCGCGTTGAAGAGACCCAAGTCCAATGACCAAGGCCCAATTCCAAATGCCCAATGCCCGGGACTGCGTGGCGGTTGAGCCGCTGGCAGGGCATCGGTCATTGAGGCTTGGTCATTCATTGGTCACTGGTCACTGGCCATTGAGAATTCCTTCATGATTGTCCCCCGCACCCGCCTCCTGACTTGGTTCGCCCTGCTGGCGTTGCCCTTCGCGACGCTGGCGGTGGCGGTGCCGGAGTCGGCGGCGCTCACGGGCGGGCTGGCGGGGCTGTTTGTGCTGCTGGCGTTGCTCGATGCCGTGCTGGGCCTCGGCGCGCTGGATGGCTTGAGCGTCGAGCTGCCGAAGGTCGTGCGCCTCTCGAAGAACCGGCCCGGCGAACTGCCGTTACAAGTCATCAACCTCTCGCAGCGCCAGCGCGAAGTCCGCCTCGGCCTGCCGTTCCCGCGCGAGCTGGCGACGACTCAGGAAGACCTCACCGCATTGCTGCCCGCCAAGGCCGAGCGCGCGAAACTCACCTGGCCCTTCCAGCCGCTCAAGCGCGGCAACTTCGTCCTCGACCAGTGCTATCTGGAATGCGCTTCGCCGCTGGGCTTCTGGTCCGTGCGCGGCACCACGCCGACGCACTGCGAGGTCCGCGTTTACCCGAACCTACTCACCGAGCGGAAGAGTGTGGCGGCGCTGTTTCTCAATCGCGGGCAGTTCGGCGTCCATGCGCTGCGGCAGGTCGGCAAGGGCCGCGACTTCGAGAAGCTCCGCGAGTATGTCCCCGGCGACGACTACGGCGAAATCCACTGGAAGGCCACGGCCAAGCGCGGCAAGCCGGTGACGAAGGTCTTCCAGATCGAGCGCACGCAGGAGGTTTATGTCGTCATTGATGCGTCGCGACTGAGCGCGCGCGAAGCAGTTCTGAGTTCTGAGTTCCGGGTTCCGGGTTCGGCGTCCGAGCCCGACGCCCAACTCGGAACTCAAAACCCCGAACTCAAAACTTCAGTCTTGGAGCGTTACCTCACAGCCGCCCTCGTCCTCGGCCTCGCCGCCGAGCAGCAAGGCGACTTGTTCGGGCTGCTCACGTTCAGCGACCGCGTGCAGTCCTTCGTGCGCGCGAAGAATGGCAAGGCGCACTACGCCCATTGCCGCGACGCGCTCTACACGCTCCAGCCGCAGCTCGTCTCGCCGGACTTCGAGGAGCTGGCGAGCTTCCTCCGCGTGCGCCTGCGCCGCCGCGCGCTGGTCATCGTGCTCACGGCGCTGGACGACCCGCTGCTGGCCGAGCAGTTCGAGCGCAGCATGCAGTTGCTCTGCCGGCAGCACCTCATCCTCGTGAACATGATGCAGCCGCCCGGCGCGCGCCCGCTCTTCGCCGCGCCCGACGTGGCGAAGGTGGACGATGTGTATCAACGGCTCGGCGGCCACCTGCTCTGGCATCGCCTCCGCGAGCTGGGCAAGTCGCTCCAGCACCGTGGCGTGACGTTCAACCTGCTGGACAACGAACGCCTCAGCGCGCAACTCGTGACGCAATATCTCACGGTGAAGCGCCGCCAACTCATTTGAGCCGTGGTCATTGATCTCGAAAAATTCGTCCTCGCCGAGCGGCCTTGCTGGGTCGAGCTGGAGGCCATGCTCGTGAAGCTGGAGGCCGATGCCGGCTTGCGGCTCGATTTGAAACAGCTTCAGCGGCTGCACTATCTCTACGAGCGCACGTCGGCGGACCTCGGCAAGCTGGTGACGTTTGCGTCCGAGCCGGAGACGCGGCGTTACTTGGAGACGCTCGTCGCGCGGGCTTACGGCGAGATCCACGAGACGCGGGAGAAGCCGCACCGGCTCGCGCCGCTGGACTGGTTCTTCCAGACCTTCCCGCAGACCTTCCGCCGGCACGCGGGCGCGTGGTGGCTCTCGGTGGCGATCACGATGGTGGGCGTGCTCTTCGGCCTCGGGGCGGTGGCGTTCGATGGGGAGGCGAAGGGGATTTTGCTCCCGTTTGGCCACGGCAACATGGACCCGGCCAAGCGCGTGGCGCGGGAGGAACAGGAGGGCGGCAAGCATCTCGAAGGGAACAAGGCGAAGTTCTCCGCGCAACTGATGACCCACAACACCAAGGTCTCCGTCACCGCGATGGCGCTAGGGATGACGTGGGGCATTGGCACCATCGTGCTGCTCTTCTACAACGGCATCATCCTCGGCGGCGTGGTGGTGGACTACGTGCTCGCGGGGCAGACGAAGTTCCTCCTGGCCTGGCTGCTGCCGCATGGTTCGATTGAAATCCCTGCCATCCTCATCGCCGGGCAGGCGGGCTTGCTGCTGGGCCGCGCGCTGATCGGGCGCGGCAGTCGGCAAGCGCTGCGTGCCCGGATGCGTTCGGCGGCCCCGGACTTGGTCACGTTGATCGGGGGCGTGGCGGTGATGCTGGTGTGGGCGGGCTTCATCGAGGCGTTCCTCTCGCAGTATCACGGGCCGCATCTTTACGCGGGGAAGATCGCGTTCGGCACGGTTGAGGTGGTGCTGCTGGCGGTGTTTCTCGCTCGCTCGGGGAAGCGGAGTTCTGAGTGCGGAGTTTTGAGTTCTGAGTCGTTACTCCGAACGCCAACAGTACGTCCCGCACGCTTACGGCTGGAAGGCCATGAACCTGCCCTTTTGTCTGTGGCTGGCGCTGCGACCGAAACAGCGAGTGTGGCTGATGTGCCATGAAGTCGCGATGCGGGTCCGGTGGTCGCAGCCG
>JAYTIO010000795.1:0-4226 GCA_043731805.1 Pedosphaera sp.
CCGTCGCCATCCTCATCGGGGCCGCCGCAGTGGGCGCGGTGGCACTCGCCAATCTAGCCTAGCACTACCGCGAACAGCGCCGCCTGCTGGAGCCGCTGCGCCAGCAACGGGACCACCTCGATGGCCTGCTCACGCGGATGCGCGGGCTGGGCATTGAGACCGAGGCGCTGCAATCCACGGTGGACGTCATCATGGGCCGGGCGGACAACCTCGCGACGGAAGGCAAGGCCGATTCCGCCGTCGCCTTGGTGGCCAGCGAAATTGCGGGCATCGAAAACCAGCGGCGCGCCGCGAGGACCGGCTGGAGCGTCGCGTCGCCGATCTGCAACGCCGTTCCCACGCCCTGTCCGCGCGCGCCCTTGCGCTGCGCCGCAACGCCGAACGCCTCCAGGCCCGCGCCCGCGCCGCCCGCGCGAGCGTGGCCGCGCTCCTCGCCGAGTCCACGCCGCCGACATCATCCACCGCGACCTCAAGCCCGCCCCCATCCTCGTCCGCACCCGCGACCCGCTCGACCTCGTGCTCGCCGACTTCGGCATCTCCAGCCTCTCCGACCTCTCGCTCCACCTCAGCAACGCCAACCGCACCGCCGCCTACGCTGCGCCCGAGGCGATGACCGGTGTCGTCGCCCGCGCGAGCGACTGGTGGAGCGTGGGTGTGATTCTGCTGGAGCTGCTCACCGGCCAGCATCCCTTCGCCGGCCTCGATGAACGCACAGTGAACTTCGTCCTCGTCACGCGCGGCGTCGAAGTCCCCACCACGCTGCCGCCCGACTGGGCGTTGCTCCTCCGTGGCCTGCTCACGCGCGACCCCGCCAACCGCTGGGGCCTCGCCCAAGTCGAGGCGTGGCGCGAAGGCAAGCGCGACCTGCCGCTCCACGACGGCCTCGAGCCCGGCGGTGAGGCCGCCCAGCGCAAGGACCCTTACAAGTTCGCCGGCCACGACTACCGCGACCCGGCGGAACTCGCCGTCGCACTCGTGGAAAAATGGGACGCCGCCGCGCGCCGTCTCACGCGCGGCTCCCTCGCCGAGTGGGTGAAGAATGTCCTCCGCGATGCTGACCTCGCTGCGCGGCTCGACGACCTCAGCGCCGACCGCAAGCTCGACGAGGACCAGAAGCTCGCCGTCGCGCTGGTCGCCGCCGAGCCGGCGGCCTTCCAAACGCACGACCAGGTCATACTGGAAGACTCGCTCGCGTGGCTGGACCGGCTGCAACTGCGCTACGACCGTGCGCAGGCCGAGCGGCTCATCCTCGCGCGCAGTTGGGGCGCGGTGCTGGAGGAGTGGCGCGCCCGGCGTGCGCAGTTCATCACCGCCACACCGACGGCCTTGGAGGCGATGCTGCGGAAGGACGATCTCGAGTATCTCGAAGCCGTGGCGCTCATCACCGCCGAGGCCACGCACTTCGAGACGGCGCAACAGGCGTGGTTGAACGAGGCGGCCCGCTGGCAACGGCGGCTGGCGCGGTTGCACCGCGAGTTGTGCGGGCCCATGCCGCCGTGGCTTACGCTCAACCTCGTCGCGCTGGATGCCGAACTGGAGCGGCGGCTGGCGCGACTCCGCGAGGAGCGGGTGCAGTTGAACGAACTACGCAACCGTCAGAAGCGCACGTTTCACGAGGCTGAACCGACTGCCGAGGGCGTGGCTGCCGCCCAGACCGCCGACACGCGCGAGGGCGAACTGCTGGTGGCGGTGCTGAAGCTGGAGGAGGAGCTGCGGCAGATGTTCCGGTCGGTCCGGTTGCGGTCACTGGCCTTGCTGGTCATCAGCGGCAGTTTCCTTGCGCTCGTGCGTTGAGCGCCGCTCACGGCAAGAGCAACCGCAGCGGCTCGGCTTGCCCCTCGATGGTCAGCACCACCGCCCCGCGCTCGACCGCCGTGCAACTGGCCTTGCGCTGCACACCGCCGGACGGGAAGACGAGTTCCGTGCCGGGCGCGACGGTGTAGGTGATCGGGCCGATTTGCAGCAGGGCGGTGCTGCGCTTCGAGGTGATGGTGATGTTCTTCACGCTGACCGTGTGGTCGCCGAGCTTGGTATCCGGGCCGCGCGCCGCTGGCGCTGGGAGGGAGTTCGTCGGCACGCTCGCGGGCGCGTTCGTGCGCGGGAGCAGCTCCGCGCCGGCCGGCGGGTTTGCCTTGGGCGGTTCAGCGGGAGCCGGCGAGGTGGCCCCGCCTTCGCCCAGCAGGCGCGCAACCTTCTCGTTCAGCACCACCGCTCCGGTCACGTCGCGGATAATGCCCTGCTGGTCCACGAGCCACATCGTTGGGAAGTGCTGCACGCCATAACGGCGGAGGTTCGGCGCATCGCCGCCGCGCCCCTCGAAGTGCTGCGGCCACGCCATGCCTTGCGCCTTAACCACCCGCTCCAACTCCGCCTTCGTCTCGTCCGCGCTGACCCCAATGATGTCGAAGCCGAGGCTGTGGTAGCGCTCGTAAGCCATCTTTACGTTGGGCAGCTCCGCCATGCACGGCGGGCACCAGGTCGCCCAGAAATCAATGAGCAGCACGCGACCGCGCAGCTTGTCGGTGTCCACCTGCCGGCCATCAATGGCCGTGAACTTGAGCGCGGGGAAGGGCTTGCCCAGCCAGTGCAAATAGACCGGGTCCTGTGGTGCGCCGGGTGGCGAGATGGGGCCGCCGAGCTTGGCCGCGGCAGCGGGCTTCGCCGGCTCATCCCCGCTCCGGTCGAGCGCGGCTTTGTTCTCGAAGACGTTGCGCGCCGTCGTGACAGGGTTGGCGCTCGTCTTGAGCAGTTCGGCGATTTTCCCCTCCAAGCCCGCGCCGGCGCTGATGTAGCGGACGATCCCGTTGCGGTCCAACAGCCACATGGTCGGCCAGTGACGGATGCCGAAGGTCTTGCCGGGTGCGGCGTCTTTCCCGCCGCCGTCGAAGTATTGCGGCCACGGCATCCGCTCGCGCTTCACCACGTCTTCCAGTCGCTGCCGGTCGGCGTCGAAGTTAACGCCGACAATCTCGAGGCCCTCCTTGTTGAAGCGTTCGTAGGCCGCGCGGACGTTGGGGATTTCTTCGAGGCATGGCGGGCACCACGTCGCCCAGAAGTCGAGCAGGACGACCTTGCCACGCAGTTTCTCCAAGTCCACCTCGCGGCCGTCAAGGGCCTTGAACTTAAGCGGCGGCGTGGGCTTGCCGACCATCGGCAGGTAGCGCTCGTCGGACTTCACGAGCAACTCCTCCTTGCCGCTGGGCTGGCAGCCGGTGAGGGCGACGGCGAGCACGGCGAGGAGCGGGCACCGGACGTTCCAGAAGGATTTTTTCACGCGGGCAGGGTTGGGCCGGGGCAAGGCTTTGGCAAGCTGTGGCTCAGGTCCGCCCGCCTCACGCCAGCACGCCCTTCACAATCTCCGCCTCGCGCTCGATGCCGGAGAGCCGCATGTCCACGCCGAGGTGTTTGAAGTTGAGCTTCAGGTGGTCCACGCCCATCAGGTGCAGCAGCGTGGCGTTGAGGTCGTTCAGGTGGACGGGGTCTTTCACCACGTTGTAGCTGAAGTCGTCGGTCTCGCCATAGACGGTGCCGCCCTTCACGCCGCCGCCGGCCATCCACATGCAGAAGTTCCGCGGGTGATGGTCGCGGCCATACTGGTCTTTCTTCAGCGTGCCTTGCGAATACACCGTGCGCCCGAACTCGCCGCCGCACACGACGAGCGTGTCCTTCAGCAGGCCGCGCTCCTTCAGGTCGCTGAGCAAAGCGTAGGTCGGCTGGTCCACGTCGGAGCACTGGGCGCGTATGTCCTTCGGCAAATTGCCGTGCTGGTCCCAGCCGCGATGGAGAATCTGCACGACGCGCACGTCGCGCTCGGCGAGGCGGCGCGCGAGGAGCGCGCTGTGAGCGAAGGTGCCGGGCTTCGTCACGTCGGGGCCGTAACGCTCGATGATGTGCTTTGGCTCGCTCTTCAAGTCCACCAGCTCCGGCACGCTGGTCTGCATGCGGAAGGCCATTTCATACTGCGCGATGCGCGTGACCGTCTCGGGGTCGCCGAAGCGCGCGTGGTTCATCGCGTTCAACTTGCCGAGGCCGTCGAGCATGGAGCGGCGGTTGTCGGCGGCGACGCCGGGCGGGTTCTGGATGTAGAGCACCGGGTCCGCGCCGCTGCGGAGCGCGACGCCGTTGTGCCGCGTGGCGAGGAAGCCGCTCTGCCACATGCGCGTGAAGAGCGCCTGCGCCGCCGAGGTGCTGGACCAGCTCGGCGTGAGCACGACGAAGCTGGGCAA
>JAYTIO010000796.1:0-2562 GCA_043731805.1 Pedosphaera sp.
ACACCAGCACCATCCGGCGCCCCGCAGCAGATGTAAGGGAGGCCTTCCCCTGCCGTCTCAACCGGCACGACCACGATGACGCTGCCCGGCGCCAGCTTCTGCATCGGCGGCTTCTTCTGCCGGAGCAGCTCCGGCTGCACCAGCGGGTCGTGGCTCCAGAGGAGTCCCATCGTGTGGGACCCATCCGGATGGTGATACTGGCGGACCAGTATCTGATAACTCCGGCACCGCATGCCGGAGACGTGGGTTGCACCGCTCCTGGCCACCTCGTGGTTGGCCAGGAGCTTCCCCTTCAAATACAGGATCGCCGTCACCAGACGGTAGTCCGTGTATTTCAACGGCGGCGGGAGCGGGGCTTCCACCTTCAACACGACCTCCGGCACCGTGGGCGACTCAAGTGGCACCGACGGCTTGGCCGAAGGGGCTGCCGGCTCCATGCTGAGTTGTTTGGCAAGTTCGATGCAGAGCATTTCAAAATCTGCGGGCACTTGCTCTATTGTGAAGTCTTCCTCGTGTTCGAGTTTGTTGCGGATAGTAGCAACCCTCCTTAGGCCGAGGACGGCCAGTGGAGAAAGCTTCTCCTGACAACTACCGACAAGCTCATGGAGACCCCGCCCTTTGGCCTGAAAGTTCTTCTTCAGCAGCGTGCAAAGACGCTTGTATTGGAGGCGTATTGAGTCAGGTGTGAGCATTGCTACAGAGGCGGTTACATCCTGCCGGGGTGGAACCGGCGGCTAGAGTGCGGGGATGCGAAATTGTGGTTGAGGCAGCCAAGGTTTTTCATCTCTGCGTGGCCGCGATAATCCGTCCTTCGTCAGGCGAGTCAATCGGCGATTTTCGCGATACTCCAGGAGGCGCATCTGGACACTGCCATCGCAAGTAAACAGGTCGGAGAGCGGCCAAAAGACCCCGCCCGTCGCGGGACTGGAAAGGTCACTCCTTAGTGACTACTTCATCCAAGTTCAGCAGCAGGGTGCACAGCGCGGTCCACGCGGCGTGTTCGGGGGCATCGAGTTTCTCGGCGCGCTTGGATTCGCCGACGGCGAGGAGTTTCAGCGCGGCTGCTCTGTCAGCCGTGTATTGGGTGCGGAGACGGGTGAGGCTGGCGGTGAGGACTTGTTGCTCCATCGCGCCAGGTTTGCGTGCGGTGGTGAGGCGGAACGCGTGTTCGAGGCGAGCGGCGTCGGTCGCGTCGCCGGTGAGCAAGACGCGTTCAGCCAGCGCGCGGGCGGCCTCGACGTAAGTGATGTCGTTGAGCGTGGCGAGAGCGTGGAGCGGGGTGTTCGTGCGCGGGGACTTCACGGCGCAGTTCTGGCGCGTGGCGACATCGAAGAAAACCGTCGGGCCGACGATGCGCCGCCAGAAGACGTAGACGCTGCGGCGATAGAGCGCGTCGCCGTGGTCCTGGACATACTTCTTGTTGCCGAAGGTGGCGTCCTCCCAGATGCCGGTGGGTTGGTAGGTCTTCACAGCGGGGCCGCCGAGTTTCTCGACGAGCAGGCCGCTCGCGGCGAGGGCTTGGTCGCGCAGCATCCACGAGGGCATCCGATAGCGCGGTCCGCGCGCGAGGAGACGGTTCTCGGGGTCCAACTGATACAGCGTGTCCGAACCCGTCCGCCTCCTGACCTCGGCGGCTACGGGGGCGTCTTTCGAGGACTGCCGGTAAGTCGCGCTCGTCACGAGCGTGCGCACGAGTTGCTTCACGTCCCAGCCGGTGCGGACGAACTCGGTGGCGAGCCAGTCGAGCAGCTCGGGATGCGACGGTTTCTCACCCTGCACGCCGAAGTCCTCGGCGGTCTTCACGAGGCCTGTGCCGAAGAACTGCTGCCAGAAGCGGTTCACGGTGACGCGCGCAGTGAGCGGGTTCTCCGGCGCGACGAGCCAGCGCGCGAGGTCGAGACGGTTGGTGGGGGAGAGTTTTGAGTTGGGGAGGAGCGCGGCGGGGAAGGCGGCGGTCGTCTTGTCGCCGAGCTTGTTGTAGGTGCCGCGCACGAGCATGAAGGTGTCGCGGGGCTTGGCCATGTCCTCCATCACCATCACGCGGGGCAGGGATTTATTGAGCTCGTCGCGGGTTTCCATCGCCTTCACCAAGTCGGTCAGTGCCTTGCCATAGTCCTGCGGTTCCTTCGTGCCGTGGAACTTCGCGAGGCTGCGGAGCTGCGTCAGGTTGCGCGCCGCGCCCTTCTGCTTCAGTGCGGCGAAGGCTTCGGCGGGAAACGTCTTGGCGTCCGCAGTGTCGGCGGAGGGCTTGCCCTCGGGGCGCGGGAACACGGTGAGTTCGAGCGTGTCCACGGCCTCGCCGATCCGCTTCACGTCGTCGCTGAGTTGCTTCAACTTCGCCGTCTGCTCCGGCGTGGTGAAGTCCAGGACGGGCGCGGTCTGCGGGCTGCCGCCGCCGCCGGTGATGGCGGTCTGGTTGAAGAAGGCGACGAGGCCGTAGTAGTCGCGCATCGTGTAGGCATCGAACTTGTGGTCGTGGCAGCGCGTGCAGTTCATCGTCGCGGCGAGCCAGACGGTGCCGACGGTCTCGGCCTGCTCGAAGAGATACTCGATGCGGTTCTC
>JAYTIO010000797.1:0-3410 GCA_043731805.1 Pedosphaera sp.
CTTGGGCTTGGCGGGCGGGGTGGGCGGGGTGGGAGGCGGTGTCTCGGGCATATTACGATAGGGGATAGGGTTTAGCGTCTAGCAGATGGTGAAATGAGGCCGAGCGGTGGCTGATTTGTTGTAAGTGACTGGAAAACAAGACACTAGGGAGGCGGCACGGGCTTTCCGAGAGGTGACACAAGATTCCCGGGAGGTTGCATAGCGTTTCCGGGAGGTTGCACGGCCTTTCCTGGAGCCGACATAAGGTTCCCGGGAGCCTGAATAGAGAATTCGGGAGGAGGCGGGGAGCTTCCGGGAGTGGGCAGTTGGTCTCCGGGAGCTGGCGCAGCGTTTGGGAGAGGAAACCCAAGTAGCCCGGGAGGTAGCATACGCCTCCAGCATGGCGGCAGAGCGGGCTCGCACCGGCGCATGGAAAACTGCTCGCTCTACCTGTGAAATGGCTCCGGCTACGTGCGGAGTGCGGCACTCAACGGCGAATTGTTTCGCTCCTGGGACATACGCTGGGCACTTGAAATAACGAAGGTCGCCCAATGGCGTCAAGCTTGGAGTTGGATAATTTCATTTTCTCACCCGTTGACCACAAACCTGCTCTCCGCTTCACTCTCGCCCTTGTTGCTTTGCCCATGAAAATCAAACTCCTCCTCGCCGCGCTGCTCGCCGGCTTCGCCCTCACTTCATCCGCCGCTGCTCCCAAGCCGCTGCGCGTGCTGCTCTTCGCCGGCGGTTGCTGCCACGACTACGCGGTGCAGCATCTCATTCTCAAGGAGGGCCTCGAAGCCCGCGCACACATCGAGGTGGACGCGATTCACTCCTTCGACCGCAGCACGCGCGTGACCTTCGCGCCTTACGAGAAGCCCGACTGGGCCAAGGGCTACGATGTCATCGTCCACGACGAGTGCTCCGCCGACGTGAAGGACGTCGCCTACGTGAACAACATCCTCGCCGCGCATCGCGCTGGCATTCCCGCCGTGAATCTCCACTGCGCGATGCACAGCTACCGCGTCGGCAACATCAGCCAGCCCGTCGTGCCCGGCTCGCCGGATGCGTTGTGGTTTGACCTCCTCGGCCTCCAATCCACCGGCCACGGCCCGCAGGAGCCCATCGTGCTCACCACGCTCGCGAAGGACCACCCCATCATGGCCGGCCAGCCCGAGTGGACCACCATCAAGGAGGAGCTTTACAACAACATCAAAATCTTCCCCTCCGCCACGCCGCTCGTGCGTGGCAAGCAACTGCTCAAGCAGAAGGACGGCTCCGAGCGCGCTGTCGAGTCGGTCGTCACCTGGGTTAATCAATACGGCAACACCCGCGTCTTCAGCAGCACCGTCGGCCACAACAACGACACCGTCGCCGACCCGCGTTACCTCGACCTCGTCACACGCGGACTGCTCTGGTCGTGCGACAAACTGAACGCGACTTACCTCAAGCCCGCGCCCGCCACGACTGCCGCAGAGCAAGTCGCCAGCGCGTCGGCCAAGGCGAAGTTGCTCACGCCGTCGCCGCCCGCGCCGAAGCCCGCCACCCCGGCCAAGCCCATCGTCGTCGCGCCGATTGATGGTCGTCCGAACCTCGCCGTCGCCGGCACTGCGAAGGCATCGAGCGAGGAGGCCGGCAAGGGGAACTTCGCCGCCAACGCCATTGACGGCGACCCCGACACGCGTTGGTGCGCGAACGGCGCCGACCCCGGTCACACGTGGCAGGTGGACCTCGGCAAGGAACAGAAAATCACCGGCGTCCACATCAACTGGGAGTCGCAGAACAACACTTATCACTACCGCCTCGAAACTTCCGCCGACGGCCAGTCGTGGCAGCCGCTCGCCGACGCCGCCAAGAACGACAAGCCCGGCGCGACGCAAAACGACTTCGCTGCGACCGCCGCCCGTCACGTGCGCGTGACCTTCCTCGGCTCCACGCAAGGCGGCTGGGGCAGCTTCTGGGAGTTCGCCGTGCTCGGTGAGAAGGGCACGCCGCAGCCCGCGCCCACCGCGCCCGCCGCTGGCAAGAAGGGCAAGGGCAAGCAGGCCGCGAAGGCCGCCGACAAGGAGCCGCCCGTCCTCCCGTCCGTCGCCGAGGTCGAGAAGATGAAGCCCGTCACCGCCGAGAAAGTCGCCGGCATCCTCGCCGAGGTGAAAGCCCCCGAGGGCTTCGAGGTGAAAGTCTTCGCGACGCCGCCCGCCGTGAACTATCCCGTCTTCGTCGCCGCCGCGCCCGACGGCACGCTCTACGTTTCCAGCGACGGCAACGGTTCGCTGGGCCGCCTCCCCAATCTCGGCCGCATCCTCCGCGTGCGCGACACCGACGGCGACGGCCAAGCCGACGAGGTGAAGGTCTTCGTCGCCAACGTGGACTCCCCGCGCGGCCTGCTCTGGGACCACGACCGCGTCATCTGTCTCCACCCGCCGCACGTCACCGCCTTCATTGACCGCGACGGCGACGGGCACGCCGACGAGGAGAAGGTGCTCATCAAGAACATCGCCTTCGGCTTCAAAGACCGCCCAGCCGACCACACCAGCAACGGCCTCGAACTCGGCGTGGACGGCTGGATTTACGCGGCCATCGGCGACTTCGGCTTCATGGAGGCCGAGGGCACGGACGGGCGGAAGCTTCAGTTGCGCGGCGGCGGCATCGTGCGTTTCCGGCCCGACGGCACGGGCCTGCACCTCTTCGCGCGCGGCACGCGGAACATCCTCGAAGCCGCCGTCAGCCCCGAGCTCGACAGCTTCGCGCGCGACAACACCAACGACGGCGGCGGCTGGGACGTGCGCTTCCATCACTTCACCGGCCTGGAGGACCACGGCTATCCGTCGCTCTATAAAAACTTCGCCGACGAACTCATCGCGCCGCTCGCGGACTACGGCGGCGGCTCCGGTTGTGGGGCCGCATGGATTGCCGAGCCCGGTTTCCCCGCCGCTTGGAACAACGCGCCGTTCACCTCTGACTGGGGCCGCGGCACCATCTCCCGTCACCCCGTCACGGCGAAAGGCGCGACGTTCATCGAAGCCGAAAAGCCCGCCGAGTTCCTCAAGCTCACGCGCCCGACGGACCTCGACGTGGACGCGTCGAGCCGCGTGTATGCCGCGAGCTGGAAGGGCGCGACCTTCAATTGGGCCGGCATGGACGTGGGCTACATCGTCCGCGTGACGCCGAAGGGTTATCAAGCCCCCGCGCTGCCGGACTTCGCGAAGACCACGGACGACGGGCTCGTGAAGCTCCTCGAAAGCCCCAGCCACCGCACGCGCCTCGAAGCCCAGCGCACGCTCAACCGCCGCAGTTCTTCTCCCTCGCCCCTCGGAGGGGAGAGGGCCGGGGTGAGGGGCGAAAGCGCGACCACGACCGCCGTGCTCAAGCTCGCCGCCGACAAAACGAAGCCCCTCCCGTCCCGCATCGCCGCCCTCTTCGCCCTCACGCAA
>JAYTIO010000798.1:0-7403 GCA_043731805.1 Pedosphaera sp.
GGGTGTTCGGCGCGGGTGAGCAACGGCAGGGCGCGCTCGTAAGCCGCGAGCGCGGCGGCAGAATCATCGGCGGTCTGCCGCTCGCTGGCGGAGGCCAGCAGCTCGGGGAGCATCGCGTTCGCGGGGAGGTCGCTCATGGTTTCGACGCGTCCGCCGCCTGACCGCGGCGGCTACACAGCGGCGGCAATCGCGTCGCCCATCTCGCGCGTGCCGACTTGCTTCGCGCTCGCCTCGGCGGGCGTGTAGATGTCGCCGGTGCGCAGACCTTGGGCGATGGCCTTGCCGACCGCGGCCTCGATGGCGTTGGCCGCGTCGTTCAAGCCGAAGCTGTAGCGCAGCATCAGCGCGGTGGAGAGGATTTGCGCAATGGGATTCGCCAGGTTCTTCCCCGCGATGTCCGGGGCCGTGCCGCCCGCCGGCTCGAAGAAGCCGAAGGTTTGTTCCCCGTTCGTCACTCCGAGACTCGCGCTCGGCAGCATCCCGAGCGAACCCGCCAGCGCCGCCGCCTCGTCGCTGAGGATGTCGCCGAACATATTCTCGCAGAGCAGCACATCGAACTGCGTCGGCTTGAGCATCAGTTGCATCGCGGCGTTGTCCACGAACATGTGTTCGAGTTGCACGTCGGGATACTGCCGGCCAATCTTCGTCACCACCTCGCGCCAGAGCACGCCGTTCTCCAGCACGTTCGCCTTGTCGATGCTCGTGACCTTCTTGCGCCGGAGCGACGCGGCCTTGCAGGCGACGTGCGCGATGCGCTCAATCTCCGGCGTGGTGTAAACCATCGTGTCAATCGCCCGCTGGGCGCGCTTCATGATGACCGTCGCGCCCACGTCCGCCTGCGCCTCCTCATAGAAGAAATCCTCCGTCTTCTTCGGCTGGCCAAAATACATCCCGCCCGTCAACTCGCGCACCACGAGGATGTCAATGCCCTCGCCCTGCCGCTCGGGACGCAGCGGGCACGCGTGCGCCAGCGCCTTGGGGAGCTGGACGGGCCGCAGGTTCACGAAGAGGCCGAACTCCTTGCGGATGCGCAGCAGCGCCGCGCGCTCGGGGCGTTCCTCCTTCGGGATGGTCGGGTCGCGGTCGGGCAGGCCCACGGAGCCGAAGAGGATGGCGTCGCTCGCCTTGCACAAAGCGAGGGTCGCATCCGGCAGCGCCTTGCCGGCGGCGTCAATGCCCGCCCAGCCCACCGGGGCCTCGGTGATGGCGAAACTCAGGGAGAACTTCTGCTCCACGGCGCGCAACACCTGGATGGCCGCGCGCATGACCTCGGGGCCGATGCCATCGCCCGCGAGCGCCGCAATCTTGAACGTTTTTGACATAGGGCGCGGAGGATACCGGCGAGGGAAGGGGAGTGAAGGAGAAATTGAAAAGCTGGCGAATCGGGGCGCATTCCTGCGCCGTCCCGATGTGTGGCCGCCGTGCCGGCGGCCTGCAGTCGCCAACCAGGGGCGGGCAGCAGATCGGCGCGGTTGCGGCCTGCCACGACTAGGCGGCGGCTACAAGCCGCCAGCACCCGGCTGCCGACACCGTCCGGTGGACTGCTTCCGCCATGAGCAGTCTTGACCTGCCAACAGGCAAAGCGTAACGCTTGCTGGAGTGAAATCATTGGCGAACAAACTCCGGCAAGCCGCCCGCTGCCTAGCGGTGCTGGCGCTGGTGTTTCACGTCGTCTGGCTCCCGGTTCATCTCCTCACCGTCGCCCACTGCGACTCAGCTCCCGCGCATCAGCACCATGCGGGGGCAGAGGCGGACCATCACGATCACAGCCACGGGGATCCCGCCTCGCACGACGACGGCGACGCAGACCCGCACCACTTCACTTCCGACCACGAATCCCAATTCCTCGCCAAGCGCCACGCGCTCCTCTTCGCACCCCCGCTCGTGGTGTGGCAACTGACGGGGTTGCCCCCGACGCTGCCCGTCACGCGCGAGCTTCCGATGCGTGCCGACCCAGCGCCGCCACCGGCTGATTCTCCTCCTCCCTCCGGCCCGCGCGCTCCGCCGCTGGCCTGATTTCCTCCCATCGTCCCGCGCCGACTCTGGCGCGCCGACAGACGTGGTGTGCCCTGCCACGATTCTCTGCCGGTAGTTTTCTAACAGGGTTGATTCTGACTTCGTTGAACTATGAAAACTACTTTCGCGCGGCCCGCTGTGATGCTGGCCGCCGTGTTGACCACGGCCCTGCTGGCCGCTTGCCGCAAACCTGATTCCCACGACCACCCAGCCGGCGGCCACGAGCACGAGGAGAAGACGGCGCAAATCACCGTTTGGTCCGACCGCTACGAAATCTTCGCCGAGCACAAGCCGCCCGCCGTGGGCACGCCGACGACCTTCATCACGCACGTCACGGACTTGCGCACTCTCGAGCCGCGCAGCGCCGGGCCGGTGAAGTTCCTCCTGCGCCAGGGCGACGCCACGTTGGAGCATCCGCAAGCCAAGCCGTCCAAGCCCGGCATCTATCTCCCCGCGCTCACGTTCCCCAAGCCGGGCCTGTGGCAACTCACGCTCCTCGTCCCGACGGAGGGCACCAACGCCGTCGTCGAACTGGGCGCGGTCGAAGTCTTCGCCGACGCGCACGCGGCGCAGCACGCGAAACTTCCGGAACCGCCCGAGGGCGTCAGCTTCCTCAAGGAGCAGCAGTGGAAAATCCTTTCGCAGGCGGAGCCGGTCACGAAGCGCCGGCTCGTCGAGCGCGTGCGCGTGCCGGCGGTGGTCGCCGCGCGGCCCGGTTCGCTCGCGCAAGTCAGCACGCCGCAACCCGGACGCTTGTTCGCGCCTCCGGGCAAGTCGCTACCGGCCATCGGCGACAAGGTCACGTCGGGCCAGACGCTCGCGTTGTTACAGCCGGCCTTCGCCCCGTCCACCGCCGGGGAATATGGCGCACGCATCGCCGAGGCCACCGCACGCATCGCCGAGTTCGACGCGCGCGCTGTGGAGGCCGGGACGGAGGCCGCCCGCGCCAAGCTCGCCATCGAGCAGGGCGGGTTGACGCTCAAACGGATGCAGACGCTCGTCTCGGCGAAGGCGCGGCCCGAGCGCGACTTGCAGGAGGCGGAGTTCACGCTCAAGGACGCGCAGGCGAAGCTCGCCGCCGCGCTCGCAGTGGAACGTGCCTACCGCGACGCCGCTGCCGCCATCCGCGCCGGCCGCGACGTGGCGTCGGTCACGCCCGCCGTCATCGAACTCAAGTCGCCGATTGCCGGCACGCTGGTCGCGTCCGCCAGTGGCGCGGTCGGGGAGCAACTCGCGGCGGACCGCGCGGTGTTCACCATCCTCGACGCGGAAACGGTTTTCATCGAAGCCAAAGTCCCGGAGACGGCCACGCGCCGGCTCACCACCGCCAAGCACGCGAGCCTCGAACTGCCCGGCGAACGCGGGCGCTTCCTGCCCGTCACCGGCGCGGGCGGCGGGCGCCTCGTCTTCACCGGACTGCAAGTGGACCCCGCCACGCGCACCGTGCCGCTGGTCTATGAGTTGAAGAACTCTGGCGGCCAGTTCCGCATCGGCGAGGCCGTCACGTTGCACATCGAGACCGAGCGCGCCGAGGACGCCGTGGCCGTGCCCGACTCCGCGCTCGTCGAGGAAGGCGGGCGATTCATCGTGTTCGTTCAGCTTGGCGGCGAGACGTTCGACAAGCGCGATGTCACGCTCGGCATCCGCGACGGCAACTTCGTGCAAGTGCTCGCTGGCTTGCAGGCCGGCGAGCGCATCGTCACCAAGGGCGCTTACGCCATCCGCCTCGCCTCTGTCTCCAGCGTCATCCCCGCGCACGGCCACGCCCATTAAGGAACTGCCATGATGGACAAACTCATTCGCTGGTCGCTGGAGAACCGCCCGCTCGTGCTGGTCGCCGCGCTCCTGCTCACTGTCTTCGGCATTCACACGGCCACGCGCATGCCGGTGGATGTCTTCCCCGACCTCACCGCGCCGACGGTCACGGTCATCACCGAGGCGCACGGCATGGCGCCGACGGAAGTCGAGAACCAGGTCACGTTCCCGATTGAGACAGCCGTCAACGGTGCGTCCGGCGTGCGCCGCGTGCGCTCCGCCACGGCGGTCGGCATCTCGGTGGTGTGGGTGGAGTTCGACTGGGGCACCGACATCCGCCACGCGCGGCAAATCGTCAGCGAGAAGATGGTGACGGTCGCGGGCGAACTCCCGGCAGAGGTCGAGAAGCCCGTGCTCGCGCCGGTGTCATCCGTGATGGGGGAAATCCTTTTCCTCGCGCTCACCTCGGACAAGCACACGCCCACCGAACTGCGCACGTTCTCCGAGACAAGCATCCGCCGGCGGTTGCTCGCGGTGCCGGGCGTCGCGCAAGTCACGCCCATCGGCGGCGGAGAAAAGCAGTTTCAAGTGGTCATCGCACCGGCCGCGCTGCAAACGCACGGCGTCACCGTCGCGCAAGTCGTGCGCGCGCTGGAGGAGGGCAACGAGAACGTCTCCGCCGGCATCATCAACGAGCGCGGGGCGGAGTGGCTCGTCACCGGCATGGGCCGGCTGCGGACGTTGGAGGACATCGGCGAAACCGTCGTGACCGCGCGCGCCGGCGTGCCCGTGCGCGTGGCTGATGTGGGCGAAGTCAAACTCGGCGTCGCACCGAAACGCGGCGAAGCCTCCGCGATGGGCAAGCCCGCCGTCGTCATGGGCATTCAGAAGCAGCCGGGCGCGAACACGCTCGCACTGACGCGCCAGCTCGAAACCGTGCTGGCCGACATCCAGACCAAGCTCCCGCCCGGCATGAAGCTCCAGACGGACATCTTCCGGCAGGCGAACTTCATCGAGGTCGCGGTCAAAAATGTCTTCACGGCGTTGGGCGAAGGCGTGCTGCTGGTCATCGTGGTCGTGCTCGTGTTCCTCGCCAATGGCCGCGCCACGCTCATCACCATCACCGCCATCCCGCTCTCGCTCGTCGCCGCCGTGCTCACGCTCAAGGCGTTCGGCGCGACCATCAACACGATGACGCTCGGCGGCATGGCCATCGCCATCGGCGCGCTCGTGGACGACGCGGTGATTGACGTGGAGAACGTCGTGCGTCGGCTGCGGGAGACCGTCGCGTTGCCGGTGGAGCAGCGACGGAATGCGCTGGCCGTTGTCCTAAACGCAAGCATCGAAATTCGCAGTTCCATCGTCTTCGCCACGCTCATCATCGCGCTCGTCTTCGTGCCGGTGTTCTTCCTCGGGGGCGTCGAGGGCCGGCTGCTGCAACCGCTCGGCGTCGCGTATCTCGTCGCGCTGCTCGCGTCGCTCATCGTCGCCGTCACGGTGACGCCGGTGCTGTGCTTGCTGCTGCTGCCCAACTCGCGCGCCGTGCTGACTGGCCACGAGTCCGGCTTCGTGCGGTTGCTCAAGCGTGGTTACACACCGCTGCTGAACGGCGCGCTCCGCCACCCGTGGTTCGTGACGCTGCCCGCCGTGGCGCTGCTCGCGGTGGCGCTGGTCGCCACGTCGTTCTTTGGCCGCGCCTTCCTGCCGGAGTTCAACGAAGGCTCGCTCACGTTGAGCGCCGTCACTCTGCCGGGCACGTCGCTCGCGGAGTCGGACGCGCTGGGCCGCGTCGTCGAGCAGACTCTTCTCTCGTCCGCGTTTCCTGAAATCATCTCCGTCGCACGTCGCACCGGTCGCGCGGAACTCGACGAGCACGCGCAAGGTGTCGAGGCCGCCGAACTCGATGTCTCGCTCAAGATGGGCCAGCGCAGCAAGGCGGAACTCCTCGCCGCGTTGCGCGAGGCGTTGTCGCAGGTGCCCGGGATGAACGTCACCATCGGCCAGCCCATTTCCCATCGCATTGACCACATGCTCTCCGGCACGCGCGCGAACATCGCGGTGAAGATTTATGGCAGCGACCTCTACCAGCTCCGCACGCTCGCGGAGAAGGCCCGCGCCGCGATGGCCGGTGTGTCGGGCGTCGTGGACTTGTCGGTCGAGCAGCAGACGGAGATTCCCGTGTTGACGGTGAAGTTCGACCGCCCGGCGCTGGCGCGGCACGGCGTCACCATCCGCGAGGTCGCACGCGTGCTGGAGGCCGGCCTGCAAGGCGTGAAAGCGTCGCGCATCATTGAAGGCCAGAGCGCCTACGACCTCGTGGTGCGGTTGGCCGACGCCGATGGCTGGCGCACCGACACACTCGGCGACTTGCTCGTGGACACGCCCGCGGGCGCGAAGGTGCCGCTGCGGACGCTCGCGGAGATTCGCAAGGACACCGGCCCCAACCAGGTGCTCCGCGAACAGGTCGAGCGCAAGATTGTCGTGCAATGCAACGTCGCCGGGCGCGACGTGACCAGCGTGGTGCGCGATTGCCAGAAGCTCGTGAACCCCGTCATCGCCGCTGCGCCGGGCTACCGCGTCGAGTTCGGCGGCCAGTTCGAAAGCGCCGAGGAAGCGGGGCGGATTCTGCTGCTCGTCAGCATCGGCGTAGTCATCGGCATCGGCTTCCTGCTGAACCTCGCCTTCGGCTCCGCACGGGACGCGGCGCTTGTGATGCTCAACCTGCCGCTCGCGCTCATCGGCGGCGTGGCGGGTGTGTTCGTGAGCGGCGGCGTGCTGAGTGTCGCGTCGCTCATCGGCTTCATCACCGTGTTCGGCATCGCCACGCGCAACGGCATCATGCTCGTCTCGCACATCCGCCACCTGCGCGAGAAGGAAGGCGTCACGGACTTCCGCGAAGCCGTCTTCCGGGGCGCGATGGAACGGCTCGTGCCCATCCTAATGACCGCGCTCGCCGCCGGCCTTGCGCTGATTCCGCTCGCGCTCGGAGGTGGCAAGCCGGGCAACGAAATCCAAACGCCCATGGCCATCGTCATCCTCGGCGGCCTGCTCACCTCGATGCTGTTGAACATGATAGTCGTCCCGGCGCTTTACCTGCGCTTCGGCAATGCTACCCAACCGAATCCTCAACCATGAAAACTCCAAGCCTCGCCATTCGCTTCGTAGCCGCCGACGTGAGGAGGCGGACTCAGCGGTGCTCAATCCAATCCGCCTCCTTACGTCGGCGGCTACCGGAATTGCTCCTTACGACCCTGCTTCTGCTGGCGAGTGCCAGCGGCGCAATGGCCACCGCCCCATTGACCAACCTCACGCTCACCGCCGCGCTCGAACTCGCCGAACGCCAGAGCCCCGCGCTCGCCGAGGCGCGCGCGCAACTCGCGGCAGCTGACGGTCGGTTGCAACAAGCCACCCGCCCGCCCAACCCCGAGGCCATTGTGCGCGTCGAGTCCGCGCCGCGCGACCCGGCGTTCCTCGTCGGCGCATCGCAGCGCGTGCCTTTGGGCAAGCGGCTGGCAGCGACGCGTGAAGTTCACGAGCGCGAGCGGGAAGGCCTTCAACACGAAGTCGCCGCGAAGACCCGCGAGACGCGTCGCCGCGCACACGGAGCCTTCGCCACCGCGCTCTTCGCCGAT
>JAYTIO010000799.1:0-5554 GCA_043731805.1 Pedosphaera sp.
GCGGGGGCGAGCTTCGCCGTCGCGCTGCCGCTGGCGGGCCGGTGGTATCCGCCGCACATGCAAGGGCTGGTCATGGGCCTCGCAGGCGCGGGCAACATCGGTGTGGTCATTGACGCGTTGCTCGCGCCGCGACTCGCGGAGGCCTACGGCTGGCCAGCGGTGTTCGGCTTGGCCATCATCCCGGCGGTCGTGGTGCTGGCGGTTTACTGCTACGTGGCCAAGGAACCGCCGCTGAAAGTTCCCGCGAAGAAGGTCGGCGACTACTTCCGCCTCTTCGCCGACAAGGACGTTCACTGGTTCTGCTTCTTCTACACCGTCACGTTCGGCGGCTTCGTCGGGTTGGCCTACTCGCTGGGGATGTATTTCAAGGACCGCTTCGGCCTGACCAACTCGCAAGCCGGCGACCTCGTCGCGCTCTGCACGGCCATCGGCGCGCTCGGTCGTCCGCTCGGTGGCGGCATCTCGGACCGCATCGGCGGCATCAAGTCACTCCACATCTATTACACCGTCGCGTGCGTCGCGCTCATCGCGGGTGGACTGATTGACAACCTCGCGCTCAACGTCGCCGCGTTCTTCATCGCCTGCGCGGCGTTCGGCATGGGCAACGGCTCCGTCTTCCAACTCCTGCCGCAGCGCTTTGGCAAAGAACTCGGCCTGATGACCGGGCTCGTCGGCTGCGGTGGCGGTCTCGGCGGCTTCCTGCTGGCAAACATGATGGGCCAGAGCCGCCAGCACACGGGAAGTTATCTCACCGGTCTGCTGGTCTTCGCCGGCCTCTGCGTCCTCGCACTGGTCGGCCTGAACCTCGTGAAGAAACGCTGGCGCACGACGTGGGGCGCTTCCGCACAGGCCCGCATCTGAAGCCCGCGAATCACGCGAATGCACGCGCATCAACTCACTGCGACCGAGCCACTCCTCCTGGAGCGCGGACGCCCACGGCCGCAACCCGGCTTCGCAGACGTAAGCGTCAACGCTTCCACCGAAACGCTCACCACCACCGTCCCCATTCGCGTTGATTCGCTTGATTCGCGGGCCGATTCTCCTGCTGTGAAACCCCAGCCCCGCCTCCGCGTTCACGCCACCAGCTTCACCCGCCCGCGCGAGGATGATCAGCCGGGCGACGACGTTTCTGCCGCCCGCGCGCTCGAAGATGGCACCTTCATCGCCGTGGTTGCCGACGGCCTCGGCTCCGCGCGCCAAGGCCGAGACGGGGCGGCGAAGGCCGTCGCCCACTACACCGCGAACTTCCGCAACCGCCCGGACGCCTGGAGCACGGCCAAGACGCTGGTGGAAATCACCCGCCACCTGAACCGCCAACTCCACCAGGAAGGCCTCGCACGGCACGAGTCGCCGGAACTCGCGTCCACCGTCGTCGCCGCCGTGCTCGATGGCGACCGCCTCCACCTCCTCAACGTCGGCGACTCGCGCGCCTACCGTCTCCGCGCCGGCAAGCTGGAGCAACTCACGCACGACCACCGCGACGCCATCGAGTCCCACGTCCTCACCCAAGCCCTCGGCCTCGCGGACACCGTCGCGCCGCACCTCGCGCAGACCGACCTCGCCGTCGGCGATTTTATCCTACTCTGCACCGACGGCCTCACCGACGTGCTCGACGACGCGACGCTAGCCGCGCAACTCGCCGGTCACGCCAGCGCACGCGGACTCGTCGGTCTCGCCCGCGAACGCTCCACGCCCGAGACCCTCGACGACATCACCGCCGTCGTCCTCGAAGTGCAGGAACTCGGCCCCGCCGCTAGTGCCGCGCCCGTGTCCCTGCCCATCCCCGCACAGCTCAAAGTTGGCGACCAGGTGGACGGCTACACGCTCCGCCGCAGCTTCCGCGAGAGCGACCGCATCTGGCTTGCCGCCAAGGCTGGCGAATCCTTCGTGCTGAAATTTCCCCCGGTCGAAGCGCTGACCGACGAGGCCAACCTCACCGCCTTCATCCGCGAGACGTGGAATGCCACCACGCTCAAGGCCGACTATTTCCCCGCCGCCACCGCGCCCGTGGACGCCACCGCGCGCTACTACGTCCTCGAGTATTTCCACGCGCCCACGCTGAAGCAGTGGCTCGCCGACCGCGGCCCGCTGGCTACCGCCGACGCCGTCGCGCTGGGCAAGTTCGTCCTCGCCGCCGCGCAGTTCCTCCTGCGCCACGACTTCGTCCACGGCGACTTGAAGCCGGAAAACCTCCTCGTGCTCGGCGAACCCGGCGCGCTCACGTTCAAGCTCATTGACCTCGGCAGCGTCGCCGAAGTCTTCAGCGTGAATTCGCGCGCTGGCACGCCCAGCTACCTCGCGCCGGAGCGGTTCAGCGGCGCGGCCGTCAGCGAACCGACGGAAATATTCGCCCTCGGCGCGACGCTCTACGAAGCGCTCACCGGCAAATTCCCACACGGCGAAATCGAGCCGTTCCAGACGCCGCAGTTCCGCCAAGCCAAGCCGCCCAGCGCGCACAACCCGCACATCCCATCGTGGCTCGACGCCGTCGTCTTGCGTGCCCTGGCGCTGCGCCCCCGCGACCGATTCGAGGCTTACAGCGAGATGCGCTTTCAGTTGGAGCATCCCGAAAAAGTAAAACCCTTCCGTTCCGCCGGCGCGCCGTTACTCGAACGCGACCCACTGCTGCTGCTGAAACTTTTCCTCGCCGCCAGCCTGGCCGCAAACCTCGCGCTGCTCTTCTTGCTGTTCCGGAAATGACCTTGCCCGCCGACAACCTCACAAAGCCCGCGCCCGCCATCGGCGAACGCACGCTCGTGGACACGTTGCTCGACGAACAACGGCGACTCACGGCGGTAGAAGCGTTCGCCCGCGCGCACGAGCGGCACGAACTCACCGAGCCACGCTACCGGAAATTGCTTCCCGTTTCCGCTCCGCGCCCCGGCGAGCAATACGCCTTCGAGGTGGACCTCGACCAATGCAGTGGCTGCAAAGCCTGCGTCACCGCGTGCCACTCCCTCAACGGCCTCGACGACGGCGAAGCCTGGCGCGAAGTCGGCGCACTCTTCGGCGAAGCGCTAGTCCCGGTAGGGCGAAACTCGGTCGAGCCCCATCTCGAACGCAGCGAGGCGAGCGCAGCGAGCATTTCGGGTGAAGCTGCACGCCTCCAAGAAACGCACTCTGCTCGCACCGCCTCCGTCGGCAAATGGGGTTCGACAGAGTCTCACCCGAACGATCTCGGCTTCCGCCTCGTCCCCCTCCACCAAACCGTCACCACCGCCTGCCACCACTGCGTCGAACCCGGCTGCCTGCTCGGCTGCCCCGTCCTCGCCTACGACAAAGACCCGCTCACCGGCATCGTCCGCCACCTCGACGACCAGTGCATCGGGTGTAGCTACTGCATTTTGAAATGCCCCTACGACGTGCCGAAGTATTCCGCCAAGCGCGGCATCGTTCGCAAATGTGACCTGTGTCACGGCCGCCTCGCCGCCGGCGAAGCCCCCGCCTGCGTGCAAGCCTGTCCGAACGAGGCTATCCGCATCTCCGTGGTCAGCCTCGCAGAAGTGAAGGCCATGTCCCGCAGCGCAAGTGGCAGCGTGGGTGAGAGAGTGGGAACGCGAGAAAATGAGACGGCGTCCACAGGCCTCTCCCACTCTCCCACTCACTCACCTGCCCACCTACCCTCCGCCTGGCTCCCCGACTCCCCGTCGCCGCACATCACGCTCCCCACCACCCGCTACGTCAGCGCCAAACCCGCCGGCGACCTCCGCGCCGCCGACCACAACCAACCACGTCCCCAGCCCGCGCACTGGCCGCTCCTCTTCATGCTCGTGCTCACGCAAGCCGGCATCGGCGGCTTGCTGGCTGCGCGTTTCACCAGCGACAAGTCACTCCCGCTCCAACTCGTCTCGCTCGCGTTCCTCTTCACCGGACTCATCGCCAGCGTCTTTCATCTCGGCCAGCCGCTGAAAGCCTGGCGCATCTGGCTCGGCTGGCGCACGAGCTGGTTGAGCCGCGAAGCCATCGCCCTGAACGCCTTCGCCGGAGCCGCTGTCACGGGCGTCGCCGCCCACTGGCTCCCCACGCTGACTAATCACTACTCACTAATTACTTTCCCCCTCTGCGCCCTCGGCCTCGCCGCCGTCTTCGCCCAAGCGATGGTTTACGCCGACACGCACCGCGCCTTCTGGAGCCTGCGCCACACCGCCCCGCGCTTCTTCGGAAGCGCGGTCGTGCTCGGCATCGGACTTGCGCTGGCATTTCAACCCAGCGCCCCGCTCGCCGTAGCTCTGCTCCTCGTCACGCTGCTCAAGCTCGCCTGCGAACTCGCCGTGCTGAAACACGCCGACACGGACTCCGACCGCTGGACGCAGCTCCGCCGCACCGCCGCGTTGCAAACCGGCGCGCTGCGCCCGGTGCTTGCCCTGCGCCTCCTCACCGCACTCGTGGGCGGCGGCTTCCTCCCCTTCACCATTGCGACCAGCGCAGCGGTCACAGCGCTCACCGTCAGCGCATTCGCTCTCTGTCTGCTCGGTGAACTCGCCGAGCGCAACTTGTTCTTCACCTCCGTGTCGCCGGACAAAATGCCTGTTTGATGAACACGACCTCTTCAACGCAAAGACGCAAAGACGCAAAGACGCAGGCTGAAAATCTTGGCGTCTCTGAGCCTTTGCGCCTTGGCGTTGAATCCCCCGCTTCGCCTCCGGCCAACACGCTGCTCCGCCAGTGGACCGGCCCCCTCACCGCCGACCTCGTCCGCGCGCCCGGCGAGTTCGGTCTCGGCCAAGTTCCCGCGCGACTCAAGCCCGACGCGACCACCACCGTCGTCTGCGGCTTCTGCTCCACGGGCTGCGGCTTGAATGTGCACCTCAAAGACGGCCAGGCCGTGAACTTGTCCGCCACCGCCGACTATCCCGTGAACCTCGGCATGGCTTGCCCGAAAGGTTGGGAAGCACTCACGCCGCTCGCCGCGCCCGACCGCGCCACGACTCCGCTGCTTCGCAATCCCGCCACCGGCAAACTGGAGCCGACCGACTGGGACCACGCGATGCAGGTCTTCACGCTTAAGTTCAAAGCCATCATGGACCAGCATGGGCCGGAGAGCGTCGCGTTCTTGAGCACGGGCCAAATTTGCACGGAGGAAATGGCCTTCCTCGGTGCGTTGTGGAAGTTCGGCATGGGCGCGCTGCACTGCGACTCGAACACCCGCCAGTGCATGGCCACCAGCGCTGTCGCCTACAAGCAGAGCTTCGGCTTCGACGCGCCGCCGTTCACCTACGCCGACTTCGAGGAGTCGGATGTGCTCGTCTTCATCGGCGCGAACCCGTGCGTGGCGCATCCCATCATGTGGCAGCGCGTGCTGCGCAACCGCCGCTCGCCCGAAATCATCGTGCTCGACCCGCGCGCGACCGAGACCGCGCAAGCCGCGACGTTGCACCTGCCGCTCGCGCCGAAGTCCGACCTCGCGCTGCTCTACGGCGTCGCGCATCTGCTCATCCAAAACGGCTGGGTGGACCAGGAGTTCGTGGACGCGCACACGAGCGGCTTTGCGGAATTCGCGGAGTTTGTCCGCCAGTTCACTCCCGACGCAGTCGCGGCGCAGAGTGGCTTGACC
>JAYTIO010000800.1:0-3540 GCA_043731805.1 Pedosphaera sp.
CACAACAGCACCTCCGCGCTACTTGATGCCACACAACTTTGCTATTAAACGAAATCCCATTATTACTTAATAGTGCCGGAGGATATTAAAATTCGCTTAATAACGTGCGACGCGGACTGACAGGCCACCTTGTTCCCCTTCCGATGGCAGGGGAGGCTGTTCGTGCCTTCGTCCCGAATCCGATGCCGCCGGGGCCGCCTCTGGTGCTCGACGATGGCTTGGTTGACCTCCTTGGCCGCGCCAACCTCGCGCTGGGTCGCTTGGACGGCTGACCGCCGTGCTGCCCGACCCCGCCGTCTTCCTTTACTCCTACATCCGCAAGGAAGCGGTGCTGTCGTCCCAAATCGAAGGCACGCAATCCAGCCTGTCCGACTTGCTGCTGTTCGAGAACGAGGCCGCGCCCGGCGTGCCGCTGGACGATGTGCAAGAGGTGTCCAACTACGTCGCTGCAATGCAGCACGGCTTGAAGCGAGTGCGCGGCGGCTTCCCGGTGTCACTGCGGCTGGTGAAGGAAATCCACAGTGCCTTGCTCGCCAAGGGGCGCGGCAGCGAGAAGGAGCGGGGCGAATTCCGCCGGTCGCAAAACTGGATTGGCGGCACGCGCCCCGGCAATGCCTTGTTCGTGCCGCCGCCCGCCGACCACGTCGCCGAATGCTGGGGTGCGTTGGAAAAGTTCCTGCATGACGACCGGGTCAAGCTGCCGCTGCTGGTGAAGGCCGCGCTGGCACACGTCCAGTTCGAGATCTTCAATCCGTTCCTTGACGGCAACGGGCGCGTGGGCCGCCTGCTCATCACATTCCTGCTGTGCGCCGAGGGCGCGTTGCACGAGCCGACGCTCTACCTGAGCCTCTACCTGAAACAGAACCGCGCCCGCTACTACGAGCTGCTCCAAGCGGGGCGGCAGGGCGGCGATTGGGAGGCGTGGCTGCGCTTCTTCCTAGAAGGGGTGGAGCAGACCGCCAACCAAGCTGCCTCGACGGCCCGGCGGCTCATGGCACTGGCGGCGAAGGACGCGCACCGCGTTCAAGAAATTGGCCGGGCGGCGGGCACCGCGCTGCGCGTTCACCAACTGCTCCAAGGCCAACCCATCGTGTCCATCCCGGTCGCGGCGGCGCGGCTCAAGCTCTCCTTCCCGGCGGTGAACACCAGCCTCGGCCATCTGGTGAAGTTGGGCATCGTGCGCGAACTCACCGGCAAGACGCGCGGACGTCTCTTCGCCTACGATGCCGCGCTCAAGCTGTTGAACGAGGGGATGGAGCTGCCCAAGTAAGCCGTCTCGCCGCGATATTCTTTAGGGCTGGTTATGGCTACGGCTCCTTTGCAAAGTTTCGTAAACACGCCAACCCACTGATTTCGCCGAGACGAAGAATCGTCAATAAAGACGCAGGGTTTATGCGTATCAGCGAAGACTTGCGAAAGGCCCGGTCAGGATTCGAGTCCTGTTGCTCCCGCCAGTCTTTATTTACTGGTTTTTCCTGAACTACAAAGGAATGTTGCAAAATCCAGCCGCAGCAAATCCATCCACCGCGTCATGGCGCTGAACTCAACGCGCTGTTCCACGCCGGGTATGCTGGCATTGGTGAACGCGAATTAACTTAACGGGCGGCCCTTTCGCGAGCCGGGTTCGCCGCCGGTCGTTCCCGCGTATCCGGGAGGAATTATCGCTCGCGAGAAAGCGAGTGAGGACGGGAACTCAACGCACGCCGCGCTGGAAGTCGAGCACGGCGCGCTGGAGGAGGTAGTCGTATTTGGCCGTGGCCTCCGCGATTTCGGCGGCGGTGAGGTTGAGCTGCGCCTGGCTGAGTTCGGCGACGTTGCTCACCCCGAGCTTGTAGCGCGCGCTGGCAAGGTTGTGCGCGGTGCGGGCGTGCGTGAGCAGCTTGGCGGTGAGGGCGAGGCGCGCGTGCGCGTGCTGTGCGTGGAGCAAGGCGAGCCGCACGTCGCGGATGACGTTGTTCTCCTCGTCGCGCACGGTTTCGCTGGTGGACTGCGCCTTGAGTTCGGATTCCCGCTGCCGCGCCGTGTCGCGCCCACCGGAGTAGAGCGGCAGGTTCATGACCATCCCGGCGGCGGCGTAGCTGCGCTCCAGACGGCGGTCGCGGAACGGCAGCAGGCCGACGGAACCCAGCGCGCTGACGGTCGGATAGTTGATCGCACCATCGGCGCGGGCCTGGCTGGTGGCGGCCTCGGCCTCGGCACGGAGCCGGACCAGCTCGGGACGCAGGCGCAGCGCCTCGGCGACGAGCGGGGCGGCCTCGGTGGGCAACTCGACTGGCAAGGGCTCCTCAACGAGTTCGTAACGGCGCGGCGTGCGCTCGCCCAGCAGCGTGCCCAGCACGGTGAAGGCGGATTCCAAATCGTTCTCCGCGCGGGCTAGGAGGAGCCGCGCCTCCTCGACACTTACGCGGGCGAAGCTCACGTCGAGTTCCGACTTCAACTGATTGCTCGCCAGCGCGCTGACCTGCTGAAGCACGACCTCGCGGGTGGTGACGGTCTGCCGGGCCACGCCCAGGACGCTCTGAGATTGAAGGGAAAGATAATAGACCGTGCTGACTTCCAGCAGCAGCAGGCTGCGCGTGACCTCGACCCCGGCGTCCTCGGCGCGGGATTTCTGGCGGGCGGTCGCCACCTGATTCGCGGTGCGGCCAAAGTCGGTGAGAAGCTGGCTGGCGTTGAGGCCCAGGCCGGCGCGTTCCTGCACCGTGCCGACGCTCAACGGCCCGGCGGCGGTAAGATGGGTGCTCGCGGGGTCGCCCGCGCCCACGGCGACGGCGCTGCCGGTGAGCGTGGGGAACCAGCCCGCGCGTGCCTGCAGGATGGCCTGCTTGGCCGCGAGGGCCTTGAACTCGGCGGCCGTGAGACGCGGGTGGACCTTGACGGCGGTGGTCCGGGCTTCTGCGAGGGTCAGGCGTTCTGAAGCCCCTAGCTGCAAGCCCCCATTTCCTGGCAAGCACAAGACTCCGAGCGCCAAACACCACAGGCGCGCGCACGGAAGCGGTGCGTTGACACGGCGGGCCTTGAAGCTGAGGAGAAATTCCATCACGGGTTCGGCGTGGCCGCTTGCAGCGGATGGTCCTTCTGGTCCTCCTTGCCATGCACGAGCAGGTAGGCGGCAGGGACGATGAAGACGGTGAGCACGAGCGAGACGGCGAGGCCGCCGATGATGGCGAGCGCGAGCGGCGCGTAGGCTTCCGCCCCGGTGCCCATCTTCAAGGCCATTGGCGCGAGGCCGAAGAGGGTGGCGAACGAGGTCATCAGCACCGGACGCAACCGCACGCGACAAGCGTGCGCCACGGCGAGCCGCACGGACTGGCCGTCGTGACGGAGCTGTCGCGTGAACTCCACGATGAGGATGCTGTTGGACACGACGATGCCCACCATCATCAGCACGCCCATGAGCGACATGACGTTGAGCGATGTGCCGGTGGCCCAGAGGGTGATGAGCACGCCCGTGAGGCCGGTTGGCACGGCGAGCAGGATGAGGAACGGGTCCACGAACGACTGGAACTGCGCGACGAGGATGAGATAGACGAGCACCAC
>JAYTIO010000801.1:0-3025 GCA_043731805.1 Pedosphaera sp.
CGCTGCTGGACGTATCGTCTCCCCGTGAAACGCAGCCACGCCAGCCTGTTCCTCAGCCTCGCCCTCGTCCTGTTGGGCGGCTGCGCGCCACCGACTCCACCCCCCCTCGCCATGCCCACGCCCAGCCAACCGGCCACCCCGGACACGAACCCCATCACCAAGACCGACGCCGAGTGGCGCAAGCTGCTCACGCCGGAGCAATACCATGTTATGCGCGAGGCCGGCACGGAGCGGCCGCACGGCAAGGTTTACGAGGAGTTCAAGGCGCAGGGCGGCGGCACTTACGTCTGCGGCGGGTGCGGCGCGGAACTCTTTTCCTCCGCCCACAAGTTCGACTCGCACTGTGGTTGGCCGTCCTTCTACGACCCGGCCAACGCGAAGAACGTCCGCACGCGTGAGGACCGGAGCTTCGGCGGCGTGCGCGTGGAAGTGCTCTGCGCCCAGTGCGGCGGGCACCTCGGCCACGTCTTCAAGGGCGAGGGTTTTAACACGCCGACGGACCAGCGCTACTGCATCAACGGCGTGGCGCTGAAGTTCGTGCCCAAGCCGGCGGCGTCGAAGGTGCCGTGAGGTGGGAGCACGGGAGGAGCAGGATAGGAACAGGATTACGAGCTGGAGGGTGCGGCGGATACTCTCTTCCTGCTCGTAATCCTGCGCCATTTTTTCCCACACCGCTGTTGCGCTCCGCCCGCTGCTTCCTACACTCGCCGCCCTTGTGGCTCCGACCCTTGCTGACATCCACGCCGCCGCCGGCCGGCTCGCCGGCACCGCGCACCGCACGCCGGTGCTGACCAGCGCCAGCCTCGACGCGTTGGCGGGCGCGACGCTGTTCTTCAAGTGCGAGAACTTCCAGAAAGGCGGTGCCTACAAATTTCGCGGCGCGCTCAACGCCGTGCGCCAACTCACCGACGCGCAAGCCCGTCCCGGCGTCGTCACCCACTCCTCCGGCAATCACGCCACCTGCCTTGCACTCGCGGCGCAGCAGCGCGGCATCCCGGCCTACATCGTCGTCCCGCACAACGCCCCGCTCATCAAGCAGCGCGCCATCGCGGCTTACGGCGGCCAGCTCACGCTCTGCGAGCCGACCCTCGCCGCGCGCGAGGCCGAGGCGGACCGCATCCAGCGCGCGACCGGTGCGGTGTTCATCCACCCTTACGACGCCCCCGCCGTCATCGCCGGCCAGGCGACGGTGGGCGTGGAATTCCTGGAGCAAGTGCCGCAGCTCGACGCGCTCGTCGCGCCCGTCAGCGGCGGCGGGTTGCTCAGCGGTCTCTGCCTCGTCGCGCACGCACTGGCCCCGCAGGTCGAAGTCTGGGGAGCTGAACCCGCGCTCGCGGACGATGCCTTCCGTTCCTTGCGCGAGGGCAAGCTGCTCGCCAACACCAACCCCGTCACCATCGCAGATGGCCTGCGCGCGTCCTTGAGTGAACGCACCTTCGGCATCCTCCGCCAGCACGTGCGCGGCATCGTCACGGTCACGGAGGAACAAATCATCGCCGCGATGCGGCTGGTCTGGGAGCGGATGAAACTGGTGGTAGAGCCCTCCGGCGTCGTGCCGCTGGCCGCCGTGCTGGCCGCTCCCGAGAAGTTCCGTGGCCGCCGCGTGGGCGTCGTCTTCACCGGCGGCAACGTGGACTTGGACAAACTGCCGTGGCAGTGAGCTGCGCCCCCGCGCGGCGGAGTCGCATCATTTAGGCTGCGGGGCCGACGCCCGCCGGTTAGCTTCGCGCGGCGTTGAAACTCCAGCCCCGGCTCGCATGAACACCAACCTCCCCGGCACTTGCAACACGGACAATCCCCACGTCACCCGCTGGGTGGAAGAAACCGCCCGCCACTGTCAGCCCGACGCCATCCACTGGTGCGATGGCTCGGCTGCGGAGCAACAAACCCTCACCGCCGAGGCGGTCGCGTGCGGCATCCTCATTCCGCTCAATCAAGCGAAGTGGCCGGGCTGCCACTACCATCGCTCGAATCCCAACGACGTGGCCCGCGTGGAGCAATGCACATTCATTTGCACGCCCACCGCCGACGAGGCCGGCCCGACGAACAACTGGGCCGCGCCGGCCGCGATGTATGCCAAGCTGCAAGGCTTGCTGGCTGGCGCGATGCGCGGGCGCACGCTGTATGTCGTGCCGTTCCTCATGGGCCCACCCGGCTCGCCGCTGGCGCGCGTGGGTGTGGAATTGACCGATTCGATTTACGTCGTCCTGAGCATGGGCATCATGACACGGATGGGTTGCGTTGCGTGGAAGCAGCTCGGCGGCGAAGACAACTTCACGCGCGGCCTTCACTCGATGCTGGATGTGAACCCGGAGCGCCGTTACATCGCGCACTTCCCCAAGGACAACACGCTCATCTCCGTCGGCTCGAACTACGGCGGCAACGTGCTCCTCGGCAAGAAGTGCATGGCCTTGCGGCTCGCGTCGGCGTGGGGCCGCAACGAAGGCTGGCTCGCGGAGCACATGCTCGTGCTGGGCGTGGAATCGCCGGCCGGGCAGAAGACTTTTGTGGCCGGCGCGTTTCCCAGCTCCTGCGGCAAGACGAACTTCGCCATGCTCGCGCCGCCGGAGCGCTTCGCCGGCTGGAAGGTCTGGACCGTGGGCGACGACATCGCGTGGATGAAGCCCGGCGCGGACGGACGGCTCTACGCCATCAACCCGGAGACCGGCTACTTCGGCGTCGTGCCCGGCACCAACTACAAGTCCAACCCCAACGCGATGGAGTGCATGAGGAAGGACACCATCTTCACCAACGTCGCGCTCACCGCCGACGGTGACGTGTGGTGGGAAGGCAAGGACGAGCCGCCGCCCGCCGAGTGTCTGGATTGGCGCGGCGAGCGTTGGACGCCGGCCTCGAAGGAGAAGGCCGCGCATCCCAACAGCCGTTTCTGCGCGCCCATGGCCAACAACCCGATGCTCGCGCCCGAGGTCCACGACCCGGCGGGCGTGCCCATCAGCGCCATCATCTTCGGCGGCCGCCGCAGCACGACGATGCCGCTCGTCTATCAGGCCTTCAACTGGGTCCA
>JAYTIO010000802.1:0-5404 GCA_043731805.1 Pedosphaera sp.
AGCGTGACGTAGCCGCGCTGGGCGAGTTCCATGGCGTAGCCGCGATTGGGCTTGCCGCCGAGACCGACGACGACCTTGTGGCCGATGGTGTTCTCGGTCGGGTGCGGGCAGAGGATGCCGGCGGCCTTGCGCTTCCCGCTCAACGCGTCCTTTGGGATAAGCAGGTAAGCCGGCACGCGCCCGCCGGGTTCGCTCTGGTAAGTGATGAGCCGCCGCACGTAGCTGCCGCAGTCGGTTTCCTCCTCCACCTTCACGTCGAGCGGACAACGCTTCTCCGCGCCGGGCAGGACGCCCATCACGCGCTCCATGCCGCGCACGATTTCCGCGCGCCGATGCAGCCAGTCCTTCGGCGACTTCACCGGCTGGACGTTGCCGACGATGTCGCGGTAAACGAGGAGGTTCGTGCGCGCCAGCCGCGGCAGCCCGACGGGGGGAAGCTTCTCGACGGCGCGGGCTGCGCGGTGAAATGGTAAGGCCGCGAGGACAGCAGTGAGAGCAAACAACGAACGGGTCATGGCTACTTCAGACGGAACCGATCCTGGCCAGCCATCAACCAATCTACGCCCGCTCACTCCCGCGCGGAAATCTCCAGCATCCGCTCGATGGGCGCGCGCGCCTTCGTGAGGATGTCGGTCGGCAGCTCCAGGCGCGGCGTGAGGTGCTTCATGCAGTCGCGCAGCTTCTCCAGCGTGTTCATCTTCATGTAGCGGCACTCGCTGCAACGGCAGTTGTCGGTGGGCATCTGCATGACGTTGAACACGGGCGCGCAGAGGAATTCCTTGCCCGGACACTCCTTCTGCATCCGGTGGATGATGCCGGACTCGGTGACGATGACGAAGCGCTTGGCCGGGCTGGTCTTGCAGTAGGTGATCATCTTCTCGGTCGAGCAGACCGAGTCCGCCAGCTCGCGGACCTCGCGCAGGCTCTCGGGGTGGACGACGATCTTCGCGTCGGGATACGCCGCGCGCGCGCGGAGGATGTTGTCCCGCTGGAACTCGACGTGCGCGTAACAGTTGCCGCGCCAGAGCGTCATCGGGCGGCCCGTCTGCTCCATGACCCACTGGCCAAGATTCTCGTCCGGGACGAAGAGTAGGTCGCGGTCCTTGGGCGCGGCATTGACGATCTGGAGGGCGTTGCCGCTGGTGACAATCACGTCGCTCAACGCCTTCACCGCCGCCGAGCAGTTGATGTAGGCGATGGTGTAGAAGTTCGGATTCGTCGCCTGCAACGCAGCGAGCTTGTCCGCCGGGCAACTCTCTTCCAGCGAGCAGCCCGCGTCCTTGTCCGGCAACACCACGATCTTGCCGGGGTTCAGAATCTTCGCCGTCTCCGCCATGAAGTGAACGCCGCAGAAGACGATCACGTCCGCACTGGTGCCCGCCGCCTGCTGTGCGAGGCCGAGCGAGTCCCCCACGAAATCCGCCACGTCCTGGATCTCCGGCACCTGGTAGTTGTGCGCGAGGATGACGGCGTTGAGCTGGCGCTTGAGGGCGAGGATTTCGTTGGCCAAGGCGTCCACTTGCGCAGGCGGACGAGACGGGCGGACGACGGGCTGGATGTCAGCCAAGTTAATCATGCGCGGGACGCTAAGGCCGGTGCGCGGGAGCGTCAACGCGCGGGTCAGCGCTCGTCATCCCCGGTCGTAGAAAGCCATTCCCCCTGTGGTGCCCCTCCATCCAGCCAAGCCGTCTGGGGGGACCAAGGCTGCTGATAAACCTTCCCGCCTATTGCGGCAACCAACCCCGGTGCCGGTAATGCTCGTGCATCCAGACGAAATCCACGTTGTTCGTGCCATTCGGACCGAGCGACCAGAAAAAGGACCCGGTGCCATTGCCCGAGGCTGTGGCGGCAGCAATCACGCCGGCGTCCTTCCAGCGGTGCATCTCCGCGTGACCGTCTGCAAAACCCAAGCTGCTGGCGTCCGCATGATACACCGCGAACGCGTCCACCCAGCCCAAGGGATCCGGCTGACAATTCATCACCCAAGTGCCCAAGTTGTAACCGCGGGGATCAGACTCCTCCAGGAACACCAGCGTGTCCGACGGCTGGTTCACTTCGACCATTCTGAGGAAGGCAGTTTGGGTTCCCCACGCGCCACCATTCATGCCGTTTGCCTTCGAGTAACTGTCCCAGCCCCAGCCAGCCCCGGTCGGGAACTTCGTCCGCTTGTCCCCCGGGCAATTGAAGATCTTGAGGGCGTTGCCAGCATACGGGAACAGCAAGCCAGCGGCGATCCCCCGCTGAACATTATCCAGTGCCACGGCCCCCGTGACCCCGGCGAAGCTGGCCAACGGAAAATTTGCTCCCGCCGCATCAATCGCCCCCGGCCAATAGCCGCCCCCCGACGCGTTGGGCACCATCTTGTCATCGTGGTCGCCGCCATAGATATGGAACGCGAGCGCCAATTGCTTTTGATCGTTCAGACACGCGGCCCCGGTGGCCTTCATCTTCCCCTTGGACAAAACTGGCAGAAGCATCGAAGCTAAGATTGCGATGATTGCGATCACGACCAGCAGTTCGATCAGGGTGAAGCCCCAGGTGGACCCAGGGCGGCGAGACGAGGCGGTTGCTTTCATAGGCAGACCCGATTTGTTCGGCAATGTTGAGTTGGCTTGCGGAGCGACACTAGCAAACCCCGCCCTCAGCGCAACTGCCCATTTTGCCCCTCCCCCAGCCGGAAACCCGCTCGACAACCCCGCCGCGCTTTCCCACTCTTCGCTTCATGTCGAAACCTGCTTTGGGACGCGGTCTGAGCGCGTTGCTGGGCGGCGGGGCCGGGGCCGCGAAGCCCGCCCCCGCCCCTGCCCCGTTGGCTCCCGCGAGTCCGTCGGTGCCCGCGCCGGGCGTGCAGGTTCGCTCCGTCGCCATCGCCCGCGTGCGTCCCTGCGCCTTCCAGCCGCGCAAGGATTTCACCGCCGACGCCCTCCGCGAGCTGGCCGATTCCATCTTGGCCCAGGGCATCCTCTCCCCGCTCATCGTGCGCCCGCAGGGTGACGGCTTTGAACTCATCGCCGGCGAACGCCGTTGGCGCGCCGCGCAGCTCGTCGGCTTGCAGGAAGTCCCCATCCTCGTCCGCGAGGCCGATGACCGCACCGTGGTGGAGCTCGCCCTCATCGAAAACCTTCAGCGTGAAGACCTCAACCCCATCGAGGAAGCCCTCGGCTACGCGCAGCTCATCGAGCAATTCCACCTCACCCAAGAGACCGCCGCCGCCAAGGTCGGCAAGAGCCGCGCCGTCGTGGCCAACGCGCTGCGCCTGCTCAAGCTCGCGCCGGAGCTGCAAGGCTACCTTCGCCATGGCCAGCTCTCCGTCGGCCACGCGAAGGTCATCCTCGGCCTCCCCGGCACGGCGGAACAGAAACTGGCCGCCGAGCGCGTCATCAAGGACGGCCTCAACGTCCGCCAGACCGAGGAACTCGTTACCCGCCTCCAGCAGTCCAGCACCCAGGCCCCGGCCCGGTCCGCGAGTGGTCACCAGCCCGCCCCGCCGCGCGACGTGCATACCGCCAGCCTGGAAAACAAGTTGCAGGAACGCTTCGGCACCAAGGTCGCGCTCCGCTATCGCAAGGGTAAAGGCGCGGTGGAAATCCGCTTCTTCAACGACGACGACCTCGACCGCATCCTGCACATTGCCGGCGTGAAAATTGATTAGCCGCGAAAGAGCACAGAGAGCGCAAAAGAATATGGCTCTGGATTTTACACCTGCGTTGGTAAGCCCGGCTTCGGCCCCTTGCTCCCACCCTCTTTGTGCCCTCTGCGCCCTTTCGCGGCCAACCCAAAGTCTTCTCCCATGAAACTCCCTGTCCACAAATACGGCGACCCCATCCTCCGCAAGAAAGGCGCGCTCGTCACCGAGGTCACGCCTGAAATCCACCAGCTCATCGCCGCCATGTTCGAGACGATGGAAGCCCACCACGGCGTCGGCCTCGCCGCGCAGCAGGTCGGCCACGCGCTCCAGCTCACGGTCATTGACATCCGGCCCATCGAGGACCGCCCCTCCACGCTGCACCTCGGCGGCCAGCCCGCCGACCCGAAGTCCATCATGCCGCTGGTGTTGCTCAATCCCGTCGTGAAGGCCGTCGGCGAACTAGAGACCGGCTCGGAAGGCTGCCTGAGCTTCCCGAAAATCTACGGCGAGGTGGAGCGCCCCGAGTCCGTGGACGTCACGGCCACGAACGAGAAGGGCGAAGCCATCGCCTTCCGCTGCGGCGGCCTGCTCGCGCGCTGCGTGCAACACGAGGCCGACCACCTCCACGGCATCCTCTTCATTGACCGCATGGGCCGGGAGACGAAGGAGGAGCTGAAGCCGGACCTGGAAGACTTACAGGCGGCGACGAAGACGGCGCTGAAGAAAGCAAAGAAGTAATTAGTGATTAGTAAATACTCGTCCAGCCAGCGGCTCGATTGCTGACTGCCGACTGCTGGCCTCCACTAATTACTAATCACTTTCCCCCTCCGCTCCGGCGACAACCACTCCTCCCCGTTCTGCGACTGGAGGAAGGCCAGCAGGTCGAGCAACTCGTCCTTCGTCAGTCCCGCCGACAGCCCCTCGGGCATAATGGACACAGTCCCGGGCGTGATGCGCTTGATGTCGCTGCGTGGGATGCGTTGCTCCAGCAGCGCGTTGAGCTTCACCACCACGGCGCTGCTATCCTCACGCACGAGGTTGCCGGTGACGACCTCGGTCTTGGTCTCCACGCGCATCGGCTCGTAGCCCGGGACGAAGCTGGCACTCGGAAACACGATGGCTTCGAGCAGGTCGCGCCCGGAACGAATCGCCCCGATGGAAGTCAGGTCCGGCCCCAGCTTGCCGCCCTCCTTGCCAATGGCGTGGCACGCCGAGCACTGCGACTTCTGGCTGTAGAACACCGCGCGACCGCGGCCCACATCGCCGCCGGAGAGCAGCGGCTCGAGTTCCGCCAACCGCTGGATGCGCCCGGCCTGCTGCACCGCGATGCGGCCCAGCAAGGGCTTCGTGGCGGTGCGCACGGCCTCGGGATAGCTCGCGAGCAAGTCGCCGAGCTGCGCGGCGCTCAGGACTTCGGCGGCGACGGCGGTCTGCATCAACGCGCCTATGAGCGCCTGCCCAGCCACTGCGCTGGTGCCGCCGCGATACGCTTCCACGAGTCTCAGCAGCGCGACGCTGTCCGCCTTGGCCACGTGACTCGTGGCGAGCGTGATCAACTGCGCCTCGCTCAACTTCGCCTTGCCCAACACTTGCGCGGCGGTGCTGCGCGGCCCGTAGTCCGCGTCGCCGAGCGTCGCCGTGAGGAACTCGAAGTGATTCGCCGCGAGCGGATTCGTGCGGCCCGCCAGCACGGCGACGGCGGCCAGACGCACCGGCGTCGCCTCCGTCGGAGCCGCTAACACGCGGCGCAACTCGCGGTCAAACTCCGTCAGCCGG
>JAYTIO010000803.1:0-4220 GCA_043731805.1 Pedosphaera sp.
GAAGACAAGGGGGACGACGGGGAAGACTGGGGATGATGGAAAGCAGGCTAGGACCGGCGTAGGGAAGACCAGGAACACGAGGCGGAAGACTAGGATTGCCGCAAAGAAGACTAGGATTGCGACAATCCGAGTCTTTTTTGGGGTGGTTTAGGCGGGGTTTGTGACCGGGAAACGTAGAGTTATGACTTGGGAATGAACGGGTTGCGTTGAAACAGGCTAGCGTTACCCACCTGAAGTGAAGGGTTTAAGCGGTCAGGGACGGCTAGCCGCTGCTGGCAACTCGGGTGCGCGTTTGTGGCCGTTCTTCCTCTTCCCAGCCTTCTCCCGCTGCGAGGGCGAGCCACGCCGGCCGCGGCGAGAAGCTTCGGACCGTGCGGCTTCACGGGCCGGCGGCGCAGCGTCTCCCGCTCTCTCCGAGGAAGAGGGCTGGGGTGAGGTGAAAGCGTGCGGAGGTTCGTCGGGCGCGAACTCACCGCTCCCCCGGGGCCTTGCAAGCAACTGAGATGCGCCCAGTTTGGCTTGCAGTCGGCCTTTGCCCTCGCCCCCTTTGGCGTCACCGTTTAGCTTGCGGGCCTTGCTGGAAATCATGTTGCACCTGAAGTTTCAAACCCCGCTTCCGGCCGTTGTCCGGGCCGGGTTGGCGGAGGCAAGAACCGCCGACGAACGCGGGCCGGGCGCTGGGGGCCGGGCGCTGGGGGCTGGGCGCTGGGCATTGGACATCTTTCTTTTCCATGACTTTCCCCGCTGACGCCAAGTCCGCCCTCCGGGACCGGCTCCGGGCCGAGCTGAAGGTTTAGTCCCTGGCCGATGCCAGCGCGGATGCCGCCGGCTTGTGCGCGCGGATGCTGGCTGCGCCCGCGTGGCAGGCGGCCCGGGCCGTCCTGCTCTTTGCCCCGCTCGCGCGCGAGCCGGACATCGCCGCGCTGCTCGCGGATGCGCTGGCCAGCGGGAAACTCTTGGCCCTCCCGCGCTTTAACTCTGCCACCGGCGTTTACGAGGCCGTGCAAGTCCGCGAGCTTGCACGCGAGTTGGTCCCCGGCCCATTCGGCGTGCGCGAGCCGGCGGCCCATTGTCCCCTGGTGGCTATGAACCGGCTGGACTTGGCGCTCGTGCCGGGGCTAGGCTTCGACGCTCGTGGGCATCGCCTCGGGCGCGGCAAGGGACATTATGACCGGCTGCTGGCTAGTTTCACCGGAATGAAAATAGGCGTGGCCTTCGACTTACAAGTGGTGGCGGCCGTGCCGTGCGAGCCGCACGACATCGCGCTCGCTGCGGTCGTCACGCCAACGCGGTGGCTTGAGGCGGAGCCAGATTAGCCGCGAAAGGGCGCAGAGAACACACAGCCGATGGTTCAAAGTTCAAAGATCAAAGTTCAAAGTTGCCCCCGTTGCGCCCTTTTGCGGCAAAGAACTTCCGCATGAGTCTCCTCGACGCATTTGGTCCCACGGAAGGCGCCGGGATGGTCGCCGGCAGCGTGCTCACCTATGCGCTCGTGCGCTACAAGGAGCGCGTCCGTCGCCGCGAGATTCTCCAGCAGCGCGCCGCCGAGGTGGAAGCGGCAAAGCGCGAGGCCGAGGCGCTGCTGCGCGAGGCGCGCGTGACCGCGAACGAGGAGGCCATCAAGCTGCGCAACCAGGCCGAGCTCGCTTACGTCACCCGGCAGCAGGAAGTCGCCGCCGCCGAGCAACGCCTCGCCCAGCGCGAGACGCTCATCACCACCCAGTTGGAGGGCTTTCTCCAGCGCGAGAAGCACATCCAGACCCAGCAAGCCGCGCTCGACGCCCGCGAGGGGGCACTGGAGAAATCCCGGACCGAGGCGGAGCAACTGTTGCGCGCACGCCGCGAACAATTGGCGAATGCCGCGCACCTCACCGAGGCGGACGCGCGTGGGCAATTGCTCAAGGAGTGCGAAGCCGCCGCGCTGCGGGATGCCAACGAGTTGTCCCGCCGCATCCTCTCTGACGCGAAATACCGGGCCGAGGACACCGCGCGCCGCATCATTTCCCTCGCCATCCAGCGCTACGCGGCGCAGCACACCTACGAGACGACCACCGCGACCATCGCGCTGACGGGGGATGAGATAAAGGGCCGCATCATTGGGCGGGAGGGCCGGAACATCCGCGCGTTCGAGGCGCTGACGGGCGTGACCGTGCTGATTGACGACACGCCGGGCGCGGTGGTGTTGAGCGGCTTCGACCCGGTGCGCCGCGAGATTGCGCGCGAGGCGATGCAGCGGCTCATCCTCGACGGTCGCATCCACCCGACGCGCATCGAGGAAGTTGTGGCGAAAGTAAAGGAGGAGATGGAGGAGAGCGTGCGCAAGGCCGGCGAGGACGCGATCTTCCGCGCGGGCGTGCCGCCGTTGCATGAGGACATCGCCCAAGTGCTGGGGCGGCTGAAGTTCCGCATGAGCTTCTCGCAAAACGTTTTGGACCACTCCGTCGAGGTCGCACACCTGACGGGCTTGATGGCGGCGGAACTGGGGCTGGACATCGCCGCCGCCAAGCGCGCCGGCTTGCTCCATGACATCGGCAAGGCGCTCCAGCAAGACATGGAAGGCTCGCACGCGAAGATTGGCGCGGACTTCCTCCAGCGCCTCGGCGAAGCGCCGGACATCGTCAATGGCGTCGCCGCGCACCACGATGAAGTGCCGCACACCTGCCTCTGGGGCATTCTCGTGAGCGCCGCCGACGCCATCAGCGCGAGCCGACCCGGCGCGCGCTCGGAGTCCATGGACACTTACGTGAAGCGGCTGGAGAACTTGGAGAAGATCGGCCTGAGCTTCGGCGGGGTGGACAAGTGCTACGCCGTGCAGGCGGGCCGCGAACTGCGGGTCTTCGTCCAACCCGACGTGCTCACCGACGATCAGGCCACCGCGCTGGCCCGCAACCTCTGCCGCAAGATCGAGGACGAGATGCAATACCCCGGCCAGATCCGCGTGACCGTCATCCGCGAGACGCGGGCGGTGGAGTTTGCGAAGTAGGCAGCCGCAGTGGGGGCTGCCGCCGTCCACGCTCGTTGATCCGCAAAGCAAAACGGCGTCCCGGGGTCGGGACGCCGTTCGCTGAATGAGTCTTGGTCCGCGCCGTTTTTAGAGGCCCTTGCCGATGATGTATTTCACCAGGTCGCCGACGCGGTTGCTGTAGCCCCACTCGTTGTCATACCAGCTGATGAGTTTGAAGAAGCGGCTGTTCAGTTCGATGCCGGAGCCGGCGTCGAAGATGGAGGAGGACTTGGAGTGGATGAAGTCGGTGGAGACGACTTCGTCGGCGGTCCATTCGAGGATGCCGGCGAGGTAGGTCTCGCTGGCCTTCTTCATGGCGGCGGAAATCTCGGCGTAGCTGGTGGGCTTCACCGTCTTCACCGTGAGGTCCACGCAGGAGACGGTGGGCGTGGGCACGCGGAAGGCCATGCCAGTGATCTTACCCTTCACTTCGGGGCAGACGAGGCCGACGGCGCGCGCGGCACCGGTGGCGGAGGGGATGATGTTGATGGCGGCGCTGCGGCCACCCTTCCAGTCCTTCTTGCTCGGGCCGTCCACGGTCTTTTGCGTGGCGGTGTAGGCGTGGATGGTGGTCATCAGGCCTTCCTCGATGCCGAAGCCTTCTTTGAGGAGGACGTGAACGAGGGGGGCGAGGCAGTTCGTGGTGCAGCTCGCGTTGGAGATGATGTTGTGCGTGGCGGCGTCATACTTCTCGTGGTTGACGCCCATGACGACGGTGATGTCCTCGTTCTTGGCGGGGGCGGAGATGATGACCTTCTTCGCGCCAGCAGTGAGGTGGCCCTTGGCCTTCTCGGCTTCGGTGAAGAGGCCGGTGGACTCGATGACGATGTCCACGCCGAGCGCCTTCCACGGCAGCTCGGCCGGGGACTTGGCGGAGACGACGCGAATCTCGGCGCCGTTGACGATGAGGATGTCGTCCTCAAGTTTGTCGGGGGCGGACTTCTTGGAGCCGACGGTGCCGTGGAAGCGGCCCTGGGTGGAGTCGTATTTGAGGAGGTAGGCGAGGTTGTCGGCGGGGACGATGTCGCCGACGGCGACGACTTCGACTTCCTTGCCGACCAGTCCTTGCTCGACCATCGCGCGGAAGACGAGGCGGCCGATGCGGCCAAATCCGTTAATTGCAACTTTCACTGCCATAGTTCGTGTTCGTTTAGGTTGGGTTTCAAAACCGACAGGGGGCGCATCGTAGAGAGGAGCGGGGGGGCGTCAACGGGTA
>JAYTIO010000804.1:0-2535 GCA_043731805.1 Pedosphaera sp.
TCCAGCAGTTGCAGGAGCAGGACGACGCGCTCGAAGGCAAGCGCGGCGGCACGCTCTGGGGCGTCTCCGTCACCGACGGCAAACAAGGGTCTGGCTTGACGCTCGCCAGCCCGCCCGTCTGGGACGGCATGGCCGTCGCGCAAGGCCGGCTCTACGTCTCGAGCGTGGATGGTGTGGTGCGGTGTTTTGGGAAGAAGTGAAGTGGCGTTCACCAGTGGCCGACGTGCTGGAGCGCGGGCGGCCCGCCCGCTTTGCGCTTCCGTCCGCCGCAACGATGCGGCTCGACCGCAGCTTACCGCGGCACGCAAAGCGGGCCGGCGGGCCGCGCTCCGGGGCGATGGGTGGCGGACCGAATCCGGGCTTTACCCCTGCGGATAGCGGCCTAACTTCCCTGCCATACAACGCCCATGAAACTCCGCTTTCAAACCCGTCCGCCGGCCCGTCGCCCCGGCGTCCTCTTGCTCGTGTGTGCTACCTTGTGGCTGCGGCAGGCCGGGGCCGCCGAGCCACCCGTCGCCGCCAAGCCGTCGAACCTGATGGAGATGAGTCTGGACGAGCTGTTGGGGATGAAGGTCCAGACCGTCACCAGCGCGGCGAAATACGCGCAGCCCACCGCGCTGGCCCCAGCGTCCGTCACCATCGTGACCGACCGCGACATCCAGTTGAACGGCTACCGGAACCTCGCCGAGATCCTCGGCAGCGTGCGGGGTTTCTACACGAGCTACGACCGCAACTATCACTACCTTGGCATCCGCGGCTTCAGCCGGCCTGGCGATTACAACTCGCGCGTGTTGCTGCTCATTGACGGGCATCGCGTCAACGACGTGGTCTTCGATGGCGCGCCCATCGGCAACGACGGCTATCTCGACGTGGACTTGATTGACCGCGTCGAGGTCGTGCGCGGCCCCGGCTCGGCGGTGTATGGCAGCAGCGCGTTCTTCGGCGTGGTGAACGTCATCACGCGGCGGGGCCGGGATCTGAAGGGAGCCGAGGCCGCGCTGACGGTCGGTGCCTTCGACACCTATCAAGGGCGGTTCTCCTACGGCCAGCAGTTGACCAACGGCGTCGAGTTCCTCCTCTCCGGCACGGTGCGGGAGAGCGACGGGCATCAACGGCTGGACTTTCCCGCTGGCCAGGCGGTCGGGCTGGATGGCGAGGTGGGCAAGAGCCTCTTCGCCAAACTCGGCGTGCCGGGGCTGGAGCTGACGGGCGGCTTCGAGACGCGCACGAAGCAAATCCCCACCGGCTCCTACGGCACGGACTTTGGCGCGCCGGGCACGCTCACGCGGGACGACCGGGCGTTTGCCGACCTGAAGTTACAGCACCGCTGGGAAGAGCCGGGTGTGGACCTGCTCGCGCGGCTTTATTACGACTACGACCGCTACCGCGGCTACTACATCTACACGGGCGCGCGCAACGTGGACCCCGCCGAGGGTCAGCGCTGGGGCGCGGAGGTGCAGGTGAGCAAAGAACTCTGGGAGCGGCACAAATTCGCCGCCGGGCTGGACTTCCGTAACAGCTTCCAAATCCAGCAGGCGAACTACGCCGAAGCTCCGTTCGTCCAGAACTTGTCCGACAGCCGCCAGAACACGGTCATCAGCCCCTATCTCACTTCCGAGTGGCAGCTCCGCTCCAACCTCATCTTCCACGCCGGCGCGCGGCTGGACTACTACGACAACGCCACCCACTCGGCGAGTCCGCGCCTGGGCCTGGTCTGGCAGCCGGTGGCCGACACGGTTTTGAAAGCCCTTTACGGCTCCGCCTTCCGCGCGGCCAACGCCTACGAGCTCTATTACCACGACGGTTTCAAGTCGCAGAAGCCCGCCCTCAGCCTGCGCCCCGAGACGGTGGACACCTACGAACTGGTCTGGGAACAAGCCCTGGACAAGCACTGGCAGTTCACCGCCTCGGCCTACTACTACTTGATTGACGACGCCATCACGCAGGTCAGTGAAACCGATGCGACACTCCCGGGACCGCTGACCAAGCAGGTCTTTCGCAACACCGGCCAGAACACCGGGCGCGGCGTGGAGAACGAACTGGCCTACAAGGCCGACAATGGCTTCCGCAGCCGCCTGAGCTACGTCTTCTCGGAAACCGAGGACCGCCGCACGGGCGTGGCCTTGAGCAACTCACCCAAGCACTTGGCCCGCTGGCACAACACGCTGCCGCTCCACGCGGACAAGGTGTTCCTCGGCACGGAACTTACCTACACCAGCCCCACGCAAACCTCCACCACGACGGCCGCCCCCGGTCGCGTGGGCGGCTACTGGCTGCTCAACTCCACGCTCTACAGCCGCGAGTTCGTGGGCGGCTGGTCCGCGAGCGTGAGCGTTTACAACCTCCTCGACCGCCGCTACCGCAACGCCGTCGGCGACGAGCTCGCCTTCGGGCAAATCCCGCAGGACGGGCGCAGCTTCCAGCTCAAACTCACCGGCAAATTCTAGGAGCCAATGGGGAACCTGTTTCAATCTTCGGCCTGGCCACCGAGGCCTGGCGTCCCGGCTTTAGCCGGCAGGACGTTCTGCCGGCTAA
>JAYTIO010000805.1:0-1966 GCA_043731805.1 Pedosphaera sp.
TGATTTGAGCGCGGCGGAGGCGGCCTTCCTCGCGGGCCTCCCGCAGGCACCGTCGCGCTTGAACCCGCGCGCACGCTTCGCCGGGGCCAAGCGGCGGCAGGAGTGGATTCTCGGGCGGATGCACACCCTTGGCTGGCTGACGCCGGAGGATTTTCACCGCGCCCTGGCCGAGCCGGTTCAGCTCGCTCCTGCCCGGCGTGAATTCGCCGCACCGCACTTTGTGGACTTGATGCTGGACCGGGCGGCGCTCGGCCCCGGCCACCCGCAGCGCGTGACGACGACGCTCGACCTCGACCTAAACAGCTTCGTCGAGCAGACGCTCCGCGCGCAGCTCGCGCGGCTGCGCGAACAGCAGGTGGGCAACGGCGCGGCGGTGGTGCTCGACAACCGCACGGGCGCGGTGCTCGCGCTGGTCGGCTCGGAGGATTACTTCGCGCCCGCCGCCGGGCAGGTGAACGGCGCGTGGTCGCCGCGCTCCGCCGGCTCGACGCTGAAGCCGTTCACCTACGCGCTGGCCTTCGAGCGCGGCGCAACCCCCGCGAGCATCGTCGCGGACGTGCCGTGCGAGTTCCCCACGGCGACGGGGGGGTTCCGTCCGGTGAACTACGACCAGCATTGCCACGGGCCGGTGCGGCACCGGCTAGCGCTGGCGAACTCACTGAACATTCCCGCCGTCAAGGTGCTCGATGAACTCGGCGGCGCGGCGGTCCTGCACGAGCGGTTGCGGGCGTGCGGCCTGACGACGCTGACGCGGTCACCGGAGTTCTACGGGCTGGGCCTGACGCTGGGCAACGCGGAGGTGCGCCTGCTGGAGCTGGCCAACGCCTACGCGTGCCTCGCGCGCCTGGGCGAGTGGCGGCCATATCGGCTGGTGGAAAGGGCCGACGACTCCCAGCCGTCGGCCCAAGTGATCTCGCGCGCGGCTGCGTGGCTGGTGGCGGACGTGCTCAGTGACAACCACGCCCGCGTGCTGGCCTTCGGTTTGGAGACGCCGCTGCGCTTCGACTTCCCCGTCGCGTGCAAGACCGGCACCAGCACGGACTACCGGGACAACTGGGCCGTGGGCTACACGCCCGAGTTCACCGTGGCGGTGTGGGCCGGCAACTTCGACGGCTCGCCGATGCGCGGCGTCTCGGGCGTGAGCGGCGCGGGACCGGTGTTGCACACAATCTTCCAGCACTTGCGGGCGCGCTTCGGCACCACTTGGTATGCGCCGCCACCGGACTGGGTGCAAAGGGAAGTTCACCCGCTCACCGGCCAGCTCGTGACTGATGCCTTACCACGGTCGCGGTCCGGGAACATCCCGGCCGTGCACGAATGGTTCCCTGCCGACCGGCTGCCGCCAGTTCAATCAGCGGACGACTTCGACGCCGGCGGCCGGCTCCGGCTGGCCGCCGAATATCGCGCGTGGATGCAGAGCGGTGACAACTGGCTCGGCGACCGGGTGGCGCTGGCGGGTGGCCGGGACCCCACCGCCTTGCGCGTGCTCTCGCCCGTGCCGGGCACGGTGTTCTACCTCGACCCGGACCTGCCCGACTCCGCGCGCCGCATCACACTCCAAGTCAACGGGGGGCGAGCTTACCAGTGGGAGAGCGAGTCACTGACGTTCGAGCGCACCGCCGGGCAGTCCCGGGGGTTGCTCACGGAGGGCCGCCACCGGCTCACCGTCCGCGACATCGCCACCGGCAGCCGCGCCGAGACCTGGGTGGAAGTGCGCCGGTTGTGAGCCGGGCGAAGCAGGGAAAACGCGGTGGTTTGCCCGGCTCAGGCGGGCGGCGGCGTGGGCGGCGTGGGCGGCGCGGGCGTGGGGGGATGGTAGCTCGTCGGGATTTCCTCGCGGATGAGGTTTCCTTCGGGCGTGCCTTCGGGGAAAACCTTCGTGACCTCCGCATACCACCCGATGCACTCATCTTCGAGACGCGAGTAGAGCACGTTGAGCACACCCGCGCTGCGCCGCCACTTGGCG
>JAYTIO010000806.1:0-1543 GCA_043731805.1 Pedosphaera sp.
CGAGGTCGAGGAGGAAAATGAACGAGAACATCAGCCCGGGGCGGTCGCACAGCTCGCGGTGGGGGTGCGCGAAGACATAGAGCGCGAAGGCCAGGCCGATGGACGGCATCAGCACGGCGGCAGTGGAACTCCACTTGTCGAACGCGTCAGCCGCCTTCACTGCGATGCGGTGGACGAGCGCGAAGAACGCGAAGAACAGCGCGCTGAAGAACACGAAGACGGCCATCGCCGTGTTGATTTTCTCGACCTCGAAGAATTTGTCCGCCCACGCGAGCTGCATCAGCACGGTGGCAATGCCAGCGAGCAGCGTGAGGTGCAACCAGCGTTGCCGCAGCGCGACGGCGAGCAGGCCGGCATCCAGCAGCGCGACGTAGCCGAAGAGGCCGAGCGGGTTGTCGCGGCCGGTGCTGATGAGGATGGGCGTGAGGAAGCCGCCGAGCAGGCCAAGGACGGCGACAGGTTGCGCGTCGAGGCGCACGGCGAGGAAGAACGCGAGGGCGGTGACGAGCGACATGAGCGCGAGGGTCGCGGAGGAACTCTCGATGAGCTTGTAGAAGGCGTGCGCGGTGAAGAAGTCCGCGTAGAGGATGACGATGCCCGCGCCGCAGAGGGCTTGCACGGTGACGGCGTAGCGCTCGCGGTTGAGCTTGAGGCCACCGAGCAGCAGGCCGACCCCGACGACCAGCCCGCCCGCAACGCGCACGGCGGGGCTGACCCAGCCTTGGTCGAAGGAGTATTTCAGCGCGAAGGCGACGGCGAGGAAGCCGACGAAGGCCCCAATCCACGCGAAGAGTTTCACGCCGAGGAATTGCTCGAAGTTGAACGCGGGCTGCGGCGCGGTAGGGCGAGGCTCCGGCCGAGCCGGTCTGCCGGTGGAGGGCGGAGGAGGGGGAACGAACGTCGGCAGGACAGCGAGCGGCACCGGCGGCAAGGGCATCGTGCCGCCGAGAGTGGAAGGGGCGGCGGCCGGGATGGGCGGCGGCGTTGGAGCGGACGTGTCGTGTCGGGTGAGGGCGGCGGCGAGTTTTTCAGGTGCGGTCGGGGGTTCCGCCGGCTCAGGCTTGGGCGTGAGCACTTCAACCATCGCCGGGGGAGCCGGGCGTTCGGTGGCGAGTTTGCGGACGGCTTCCAACTCCTGCTCCGTCTTGGTGAGCCGACGCTCCACGTCGCCCGTGCGATTACGCAGCCGCGCCTGCTCCTCCTCGGCGGCGAGGGACCGCCGCCATAGGACGAACGGGACGACCACCGCGTAGAGCCAGAAGAGGAATTCGAGGAGTCTCATGGTTGCCTTCAGTTGCGCGTGGGAGCAGCGGGTTTCGAGCGGACGGACTTCACGGGGCGCAGCGTGCCAGAGCGCGAGGCTGGGCGATAATTGATTTTTCACCGCCGACCATCGGGCCGGAGCGGCCGAGCGGGCCGGGCCGACTAATCTGCCGAACCTGATAACCATGCCGGGGAGCGTCGGTCAGCAGCCAGCCATGCGGACCTCTGGTAGGGCGCGGGGCTGTCGGGCCGGGGCACAGCCCGTTAGCCCTACTTGGCG
>JAYTIO010000807.1:0-6511 GCA_043731805.1 Pedosphaera sp.
GCCGCAGAACACGCCGGGCTTCGCGCAATGCCCGCACCGGTTCCGCAAGATGCTCCAGCACCCAGATGAGACACACGCCATCGAAGCTCGCATCGGCGAACGGCAGTTCATACGCGCTCCCGTGGTGGAGTTGCACCGCACCCGCAGCGACTTCCGCGCGCAACAGCTCGCGGGCCGTCGCCAGTTGCACCTCGGAGAAGTCCAGCCCGGTGAGATGGAGCTGCGGGAAACGGCGGCGGAGAATTTGCAGCTCCGCCCCCACGCCACACCCGACCTCGAGCACGCGGGCGCAGCCGGAGAAGTCAATTGTCGGAAAGATGTAAGGCTCCAGAAACGCCGCCTGCGCCACGAGCCGCGCCTGTTCCTCAGCGGAGAAGGTGTGGATGTAGCCGGAGGGAGGCACAGAGGTTGAAAGGTTGAAGAGTGGAAGGGTTAAATGGTTGCGACTCTGACACCCTTCAACGCTTTAACCCTGCCCCGCTTCAAGCGTTCACTTCTCTCCCCGTTACTGTCTTGCGCCCTTCCACCCGCACCAGTCCGCGTGCGAACGCGGAGATGGCCATCGGGTAGAGCTGCCGCTCGGCGAACTGGATGCGCCCGTGCAGCATATCCGCGTCGTCGCGGCTCAACACCGGCACGGTCTGCTGCGCGATGATGGGCCCCGTGTCCACGCCTTGGTCCACGAAGTGAACGGTGCATCCGGTGAACTTCACCCCGTAGTCGAGCGCCTGTTTCCACGCTTCGAGGCCGGTAAACGCGGGTAGCAACGAGGGATGGATGTTGATGACCCGCTGGGGAAAGGCGCGCAGGAACTCGCCCTTGAGGATGCGCATGAAACCCGCGAGCACGACCAGTTCGACGCCCGCCTCTTTCAGCGCCGCGATGTAGGCTGCCTCCGCCTCCTCGTCGAGCTTGGTGCGGAATTTCCCCGGGGGGATGAACCGCGCCGGCAGCCCGCGCTCCTGTGCCCGCGTGAGAATCCCCGCGTCCGCCACATCACTGAGCACCACGGCGATCTCTGCCGGCACGCTGCCGGCGGCGATAGCTTCGGCGATGGCGACCATGTTGGAACCTTTGCCGGAACCGAGAATCCCCAAGCGCAATTTCTTGTCGTTGCTCACGCGGCGAGTGAGTCACATAACGCGAAGGCGAGACAAGGGGAAAGCCGCCCTCAGTCCAACCGCCGCACTGCCCCCGCCGTCGTCAGCACCGCCAAAACGTTCGCCGAGTCGCGCTGAAAGCACACCGCGACGTCCTCGCGCAGCTCCGGCAGCGCGAACAGGCGGCGGGCGTTGTTCGCGGCGGCCACGGCGGTGAGCAGGTCCGCCGCGCCCCGCAGATAGGTCTCGCGCGCCAACTGCGCTGAGTCGGCCAGGTGACCGCTGGTAAACTGCGGCCACACCGCATCGCACAGCGCGCCCGCCCCGAGCACGTCCTCATAGGCCGCTTCCTCGTGCGTGCCGGAGCAGACGATGAGCAAGCGCTCCGTCCGCTCGCGCGCCAGCCAATCGGCCACGGCACTGAGATTGGGGAAGCTCCCCACCAGCACGTGCCGCGCACCACGACACGCCTGGAGCGCGCGCGTCCCGTTGGTCGTCGTCATCGCGATGTCCCGGCCCGCGACGCGTTCGCGGGTGAACTCACGCGGGGAGTTGCCGAGGTCGAAGTCCACACAGCCGGTCTGCGCGCGGAGGATGCGGAGGCCATTGCGTTCACCGGCGAGCAGCAGGTTCGGCCGCGCCTGCCGTAGCGCGACGGCCTCGGCGATTTCGCAGACGGGGATAATTTCGCGTGCGCCATTGGCCAGCGCCGTGACCATCGAAGAAGTGGCCCGCAGCACGTCGAAGACGACGCAGACGGTTTGGGTGAGGTCGCGCTGGCGGAGCGCGGCGAACTCGGCAGGGGTGAAGGTGACTTCGAGCACGGGACAGTGATTAGTAATTAGTGGTTAGTGATTAGTCGCTGCGGGAGGCCGTATGCGCCCGGGACGACGAACGCGACTAAACACTAATCACTAGTTACTCACTACTCTTCTTCACCCTGACGTAGTGAAACAGATACTGCTGCGCGTAGCCCGCGTTCGGCCCGAAGTGCGTGTTGGCGAAGTGCGCCAGCCGTATCTCAGAGGGCCGACGCCGCGGGAAGTAAAGCTCGGTCAACGCCCGCCGCACCCACACGTCCACGGGGAAGGCGTCCTGCTTACCGTAAGCGAAGAGCAGGACGCAGTCGGCGATCTTGCGGCCCACGCCGTGCAAGCCCACGAGCGCGGCGCGCGCATGCTCGGTCGGGAGGCGGTGCAGTTCGGCCAAGTCGAGTTGACCGCTCGCGACCGCCTGCGCCGCCGCCAGAATGTAGGGCGCTCGGAAACCCATCTTGCAGGTGCGCAACTCGGCCTCGGAGCACGCGGCGAGGCGGGCGGCGCTGGGGAAGACGAAGGCCGTGGCGGCGACGCCCGCGTCACCGGTAGGGTGAGACTCCGTCGAACCCCATCTGCCGACGCAGGAGGCGCGAGCGAAGCGAGTTGCTTGGCTGGCTGCGCCTTCCGCCGAGATGCTCACTGCGCCCGCCTCGCTACGCTCGAGTTGGGGCTTGAAGCAGTCTCGCCCTACCGGCGCGGGCGGCGAGTCCACGTCGTCGCCTACCGCAACCGGCTCACCGAACCGCTCGCACAGCAGCGCGATGATCTGCTGGATTTGCACAATCTGTTTCGTCGAGGAGCAGATGAAAGAGACGAGGCATTCCCACGGCTCCTGCCGCAGCAAGCGCAGGCCCCGACACGCAGCCACGGCGGCGCGCATGGGCGGGTCGTCGGGGAAGCTGGCGAGGATGGCGGGCAGCTCGGCGTCTAGCTGGAGGAAGTGGCGGAGCCAATGCCAGTCGGCTTGCGGCGCGGTGGTCTCGACGTGGAGGTGGTCGCCGACCTGGCGCAAACGAAGCCAGCGCCCCGCGACGATGCCTTCCCAAGCGTCGCCCACGGGCCGCCAGCGGAAGGCCTGGCCGGAACCAAGCGTCGCGGCGAGATCGTAGTCGCGGACGGGGAACGAAGCTTGAATCGCGAGGTTCACTTCAACTCCCGACACAGCAGCAGCCGCACGGTGTGGATGGTCTGGCCGCGATACTGGATGTCCCGCGTGCCCAGGTCCTCGATGTGCGTGAACTCAGTGGCGAGGCGCGCGGGCGGCGGCTCAGGTTGCGCGCCCTTCTTCAGCTCTTGCACGTAGAGGGCGGTGTCGCCTCGGCGCGCTTCGTAGCCGGGCCAGAAGCCGTATTGGTTCTCGGGCTTCGCGGAGGATTGATAGAAGACGACGGGCGCGTGCGGCACGCCGGCCTTGGCCTCGGGGATGTAGAAGGAGAGCAGGCTCGTGAGACCGTAGTGCGCGCCGATGAGGAAGACGGGCTTACCCTCGGCGGCGATGACCTTCTGGCGTTCGGCTTCGACGGTTTCGGCCAAGGCTTTCCAGCCGCGCACGCGGTTGAGCGGGTCGAGCTTCGGCGGCAGCGGCTGGCCGAAGAGTTTGCCGGTGAGGTTGGTGTCGTGGAGGAGGATGACGAGCGGGAGACCCAGTGCGAGGCCGGCGATGAACCACGCGCACACGGAGCGGAGGCCGCGTCGCCAGCAGGCGTCGGCCTGGAGCGCGGCGAGGCAGAGGAGCGGGATGACGGCGGGGACAATCCAGTTCGGCTGCACGCGGGCGCGGAGGGTGTAGAGGAAGTAGCCAAAGAAGAGCGGGAGGCCCATGCAGAGGAGGAAGAGCGGGCGGGCGGGGGCTGTAGCGGCGCTCTGTGAGCGCCGTTCGGCGGCGTCTCGGCGGTCACAGACCGCCGCTACAGGTGCGCTGCTGGCACGGAGCGCGGCGAGCGTCGTCAGCACGCCGCCGAAGATGAGGGCGAGGAAGGCGGGGTTGAGCAGCGCAAGTTCGGCTCCGACGAAATCAATCAGGTAGTTGGGCGTGAACTTCCAAGCTTGGGCGAGGCCGGCGCGGTTGTGGAGGTGCTCGACCGTGGCCCAGCCGTTCTGCGCGTTCCAAATGAGTTGCGGCAGCAAGGCGAGCGCGACGAGGCCAAGGGCGAGCCACGGGCCGGCGGTGCGGAGATGTTTCCTCGCAACCTCACAGCGCCAGAAGAACAGGGCGAAGCAGGCGAGTTGAAAGGCGTTGGTATTCTTCGAGAGGAAGCCGAGGGCGAGCCAGAGGCCGGTCCAGAGCCACGGGCGGAGAGAAATAGTTTGATCGGCACTCCGCACGGCTTGCCATCCGCTCAACATCGCCAGTGTCCAGAACAGCACGGAGAGGCAGTCCACCGTCATCAGCACCGCACCGACGGCGAGCAGCGGCGTGGCGGCGGCGGCGAGGACGACGAAGAGGCCGAGCTTGGCCGTCGCCCCGCGCGCGAAGAAGCGCAGCAGCAGCACGGACATCAACGCGGTGACGCATGGGGCGAGGAAGCGCACGCCGAACGCGGTGTCGCCCCATAGGTGCGTGCCGACCCACTGCGCAACGGCGATGCCCGGCGGCTTGCTGTAGTAGGCGAGCGCAGGGTGCTTGGACCATTGCCATTGGTAGGCTTCGTCTTCGCTCAACTCGATGGTGGAGCCGCCGATGTAGGCGAGGCGGGCGAGGAAGAGGACAGCAATGACGACGTAGCCGAGGCGGAGCCAGTGAGATGCGATTGCCGATTGCCGATTGCCGATTGCCGATTGCGGCGCAAGTGGCTCGCTGGCGAGCAGGGAAGGCAATTTCTCCCACCACAGGGGAAACCACTTCCTCCCCGCCCAGCGCCAGCACCGGTCCAGCGCCCACACCATCACCGCCGCGTAGCCTGCGCCGAGCGTCGCGCCGATGAACACGTCGCTGACGTAGTGGACGCCGTTATAGACGCGGGAGAAGGCCACGGCGGCGGCGAGCGGCACCATGAAGCGCCAGCTCCGGCGGAAGAAGAGGAAGGCCACCATCGCGGCGGCGGCCATGTTCGCGGCGTGCGCGGAAGGGAGACTGAAACTCTCGGTGCGGCCCACGAGCGTGATCGTCTCCGGCAGCGTGACGAAGGGGCGCGGGCGCGCGATGGCGTGCTTGATGGAGTTGATGATGAGCGGGTCGCCGAGCGCGACGGCCAGCAGGATGAACGCTACGCACAACGCGCCTTTGGTGCGCTGCTGCCAGATGAGCGTGGCCGCCGCGACGAGGACCATCGGGACGAAGAGCTTGTTTCCACTGAGGATGGGCATGAGCCAGTCGAAGAGCGGGTTGCTCAACGACTGGTTGAGGAAGCGGAACAAGGCCGCGTCGAGCGATTGGAGCCAGCCGGTCAAACTACCCTTCGTAGCGGCTGCTCGGCGGCTCGGGGCGGGCGGGGTCCACCACGCGGCGGTTCGGAGCCAGCCGACGCACGGGGGCGGCGTTGAAGCCGCTGCGCATCAGGCGGAGCAGTTGGATGTAGTGATACGGCTTGGGCAGGCAGTGGATGGTGGAGGTGCGCTCGACTTCGATCATCACGTCCGGGGTCACGCTGGCGCTGGTGAGGATGAGCATGAGGCCGGGGTGCGCCACGCTGAGTTCCCGGAGGAGCGAGATGCCGGTGCGGCCCTGTCCGAGATGGTAGTCTGACACGACCGCGTGGAGGGAGTCGCGGTGCTTGCGCCAGAGGGCGAGGGCTTCGGTGGCGTTGTTCGCGAGGAGCACCGTATAGCGGTAGTGACGGAGCATCCCGCCCACGCCCTCGAGGATGAGCGGGTGGTCGTCCACCAGCAGAATGGTTTCCCCGCGTGAGGCGAGTTCGGAATCCGGGCTGACCAAGGTTGGTTCAGGAGGCATGGGCGCAGTGGGCTAGCGAAGCTGGTCCGGGTTCAGCGGCTGCAAATCCTTCGGCACGAAGAGGCCGTCCTGGCGGATGAGTTCGTCGTCGAACCACACCGCGCCGCCGCCGCATTCCTTGCGCTGGATGAGCACCATGTCCCAGTGGACGGCGGAGCGGTTGCCGTTGTCGCAGTCTTCGTAAGCCTGGCCGGGCGTGAAATGCAGCGAGCCGGCGATCTTCTCGTCGAAGAGGATGTCGCACATGGGCGACTGGATGTAGGGATTGAAGCCCAGGGCGAACTCGCCCACGTAGCGCGCGCCGGCATCGGTGTCCAGAATCTCGTTGAGCCGCTGTTCGTTCGAGCCAGTGGCCTTGACGATTTTGCCGTCCTTGAACTCCAGTCGGATGTTCTCGAACTTCGTGCCGCTGTAGAGCGTGGGGGTGTTGTATTGGATGACGCCGTTGACGCTGGTCTTGACCGGGCAGGAGAAGCACTCGCCGTCGGGGATGTTGCGGATGCCTTCGCACTTGCGCGCGCCAATGCCCTTGATGCTGAAGGTCAGGTCGGTGCCGGGCGCGGTGAGGCGGACGCGGTCGGCCTTCGCCATGCGCTGCTCCAGGGGGATCATCGCCTTCGCCATCTTCCGGTAATCCATCGTGCAGACCTCGAAGTAGAAATTCTCGAACGCCTCCGTGCTCATGTTCGCCGCCTGCGCCA
>JAYTIO010000808.1:0-1730 GCA_043731805.1 Pedosphaera sp.
GGTGGCGTGCGCGGCCCGGTGGCCCGGGGATTCTCGGCCGGCGCGACGGACACCGGGCACGAGGGGGGCAGCGGCAGTTTCGCGCTCGACGCGAACGGCCGGCAGAACTGGCAGGGCATCATTGACAACGCCTATCTCGGCATCCACGAGATGACCGTGGTGGGCAAGGCGGTCACCAAGGCGTTTTACGGCAAACCTCCCCGCTATTCCTATTTCGTCGGCGGCTCGACCGGCGGACGCCAGGGCCTGATGGAGGCGCAGCGCTTCCCGGAGGATTACGATGGCATTCTCTCCGCCTGCCCCGCGATCAACTGGCATCGCTTCGTGCCCGCAAGCCTCTGGCCCGAGGTGGTCATGCACTCGATGTGCAATTTCGTCGCGAAGGCGAAGCTCGACGCTGCCACGGCGGCCGCCATTGCCGCCTGCGACGCAGATGACGGCGTGCAGGACGGGGTCATTGACGATCCGCTCCATTGCGCCTACGACCCGCAGGCGCTGGTGGGCACCAGGGTGGGTGGGGAGACGTTCACCGCCGCTGACGCCGAGGTGATCCGCAAAATCTGGCAAGGCCCGCGCCGGCAGGACGGGAGCTTCATGTGGCATGGTCTGGAACGCGGCGCGGACATGTTCGCATATGCCGGCACGCAAGGATCACCGCTCAAGGGCAAGCCGTTCAGCATCTCGCTCGACTACTGGACCTACTATCTGGCGCAGGATGCGAAATGGGATTGGACCACACTGAACTACGCGGGCTTTGAGCAGCTCTGGACCAAGTCCGTGGAGCAATACGGCGCGGTGATTGGCACCGACGACCCCGACCTCACCCGCTTCCGCGAGCACGGCGGCAAGGTCATCATCTACCACGGCCTGGCGGACCAACTCATTCCCGCTGCGGGCAGCATTGATTACTACCGGCGCGTGCAGCAACGCATGGGCGGCGAAGCGAAGACCGCTGAGTTCGCCCGGCTGTTCCTGGTGCCCGGGGTGGACCACGGCTTTCGCGGTGCCGGCGCGACGCCCACCGGGCTGAACGAAGCCATCCTCCGCTGGGTCGAGGAAGGTCAGGCCCCGGAGAAGCTCATGGCCGAGAAGCGCGACGCGAGCGGCAAGGTCATCCGCACTCGCCCGCTCTTCCCCTATCCACAAGCGGCGAAATACCAGGGCAGCGGCAACTCGGACGACGCGGAGAATTTCATCAGCACACCGCCACGCAAGTAATGCACCACCTGGTCGCCGGCCTGCAGGTTGTCCCGAATCGCCGGGCAGGCCGCGATTTCGTCGTGGGTGGCGAAGCGCACCGCATTGCCCAGTCGGGTGAATTGCGAGTTACCTCGGTTGCCTACTCCAGTGTTTTCTGACCTCCTGCGTGTCCGGCGCTACCGGACATCCTCGCTCTCCAACGCACTCTATTTCGGTGAAGGAGACTCGGGGACGGCCAAGGCTTCTCTGATCTTTGAGTCAGCGAGCCGATTCCAAGTAGCTGCTTGGGAAGAAAAGTGCGCCGCGTCGGCCACCTGTCCCAACTCCCAGCAGTCGTCGAAGCTCAGTCCGGCGGCATACTGTTCCACGATCACGCTGGCGGTCTTCTCAGCCTCGGCTTGATTTCCAGACCGGGCCGGCACCTATACAAGCTGATGAAAAACTCTTTGGAGCGGTAGCCGAGCTTGCCTGCCTCGGCGAGATACCTGCCGGCCACTTGCGGTTCGCCCGTCTGGATTTTACCCTTGGCG
>JAYTIO010000809.1:0-1778 GCA_043731805.1 Pedosphaera sp.
ACTAGCACATGGCGGCCGCCGCATTCTTAATTCTTAATTCTTGATTCCGATGCGCTTCCCCCGTCACGCCCGCATCTTCCGCGGCCAGCTCGACGCCGCGCCGTTTGCCGGCGTGTTCTTCCTCGTCCTGATTTTCATCACGCTCAACTCCCCGCTCGTCTTCACCCCCGGCGTGCGCGTGGAGCTGCCGGAGGCCGATGGCCTGCCCGGCGTGGCCAACCCGGCGGCGGTCGTGGTTGTGGACCGCAGCGGGCAGTATTACCTGGAGAACCAAGTCATCGGGGAAACCGAGTTGCTGCCCCGCCTCCGCGCCGCCGCCTACCGCGCCCGGGCGCACGGCGCGCCCGTCACGCTCGTCGTGCTGGCGGACAAGCTGACCCCCAACGACCACCTCTTCCACCTCGCGGAACTGGCCCGCGAGGCCGGCATCCGCGACCTGCTCCAGGCCACCCGCCCGAGGCTCGCGCCCACCCCGCCCGCCGTCGCCACGCCATGAACGGCACCACCACCGAAACGCCGCCGTGGTCCGGCCGCCGATGGGTGGGCGTGGTCGTCGCCCTCTGCGCGTTGCAAGTGGGCGCGCTGTGGCTGCTGTCCGCGCGCCGCCGTCCGCCGCCCCGGCAGCCCCAAGTGGAATTTGCCGCCCGCTGGCTGACCGCGCCGAACGCCGCGCGCGCCGTGGACCAACTGCTCCTCAACGACCCCACGCACCTCGCCGCCGTGAACCCGCGCAGCTTCTCCGGGGCCTGGCTGCGGCCCACCCCGCCGGCCTACCGGCCCGCCGAATGGCGCGAGGCGGAACGCTCCTTCGCCCAGCCCACGCAGACGCTGGGGGCCGCGTTCCAACAAGTCCCGCCCACCCGCCCCGCCACCCTCTTTGATCCCGCGCGCAAGCCGGCCGCCGCGCCCCTCGCCACGGGCATCGCGCAGCCGCCACTGCGTTCCGCCTCGCGGCTGCTGGTGGAAGGCCCGCTGCGCGCACGCGCCCTACTGGAGGCCCCCGCGCTGCCCTCCTGGCCGCACTCCGACGTGCTGGCGGACACCCGGTTACAAGTGACTGTCAGCGCCGAAGGCTTGGTGCAGCCGCCGCGCCTGCCGCCCGCCGACCGGGCGAAAGACCCCGCGCAACGCGCCGCGCAACGCGCCGCCGACCAGCACGCGCTCGAACTCGTGCATGCCCTGCGTTTCGCGTCCGCGCCCAAGTCCACGGCGGCCGGCCCCGCCACACCGAGTGAAGGCATCCTCGTCTTCCAATGGCACACCCTCGCGCCGCCCGCGCCCAAGCCGGACTGACATGGCCCCCGACGGATTGATTTTCACCTACGTGGCAGGGCTGCTCGCGGCCATCGCGACGGTGGCGGTGCTGCACGAGCGTCAGCGCCGCCGCTTCGAGCCGGAGCCGACGGAGGACCACATCTTCCGCTGTGCCAAATGCAGCTACGTCTATACCGACGACGAGGACGTGGAGCTGTCCCGCTGCCCGCACTGCGGCACGGCGAATGAGCCGGTGGAGTTTTGAGGCCGAATTCCGAAGCTGAACCACGGATGGACACGGACAGGAGCAGAGGACTTATCAGGCAGGCAGGCAGGAACCGAAGCAAAACCGCCACGCTTTGATTCCTCCCTGCCTGCCTGATAATAACTCTCGTCGGTGTTCGACCGTGGTCCATCCGTGGTTGAAGGCGGCGCATCTCACAGCCCGCGCCAGACCAGCTCCAGCGCGATGAGCGAGTAGCTGGTCGTCAGCGCCGTTTCCTTCTCCCACCAGCGGGCGTGGT